>CALLYN010001087.1 GCA_937858455.1 uncultured Kouleothrix sp. | reverse complement strand
CGAGCGCCAGCGCCGCGCCCCACCACCAGGCGTCGCCGTTGCGGCCCGAGCGGCGCAGCAGCAGCAGCGCGAGCGTGGCCAGCAGGCACGGCAGCGCTTCGAGCATCGCCTGGCTGGTGTACTTGATATGCCACGAGTTGAGCGCCACCAGCAGCCCGGCCAGCGGGTTGGCTATGGCCACCAGCCCGGCGGTGAGCGCGCCCACCACCGCGCCAAAGAGCCGCAGCGAGCGCGCTTGCGCCGCAACCGCCGGTTTCGCGGGCGTGTCGCCGCTGCCGGCCGCCACCGGGGTGGCGTAGGCGCCGGGCGGTTGGGTTGCGTACAGCACCGCGCCAAACGCCAGCTTGCTCATTGGCGGGTGCTCGTAGTTCTCGCGCTCGTTCACAATTGCGGCGATGTCGCCCGCCGCGATATGCTGCGCGTACAGCTGGCCGGCGCGCAGGTAGTCGTCTTCGTCGAAATCCGCCGGCAGCACGAGTGCCGCGCGCGCCCGCAGCAGCAGCGCCAGCAGTGTCACCGCCGCGACCGCGCCGGCACGCAGGCTCATCCGTACGCGCACCCGGCGCCGCTCGGCCGGCAGCGCTGGCGCAAGCGATTGGTTCATGGTGCCTCCATCGGCTAAGGGGCTTGGAAATCGGTCATCATCCAAGTCCCTAAACTGGTTTTAGTGTAATATGACCCGCCTGAACGTGCCATCGGGCCAGCGGCCGAGCTTGCAGCAGCCGAAACCGCCACACTGCCTTTTATTCACCCTGGCGGGAATGGCCGCCGGTTGGCGTAGATCGTTGCTCTTGGCGTATACTGAGGCACGGCCCGTAAGCAAGTGAAGGACACAACCACATGCGCCTGCTTGTTCGCTTTGGTACGCTGCTGTGGCTGGCTGCGCTGCTGAGCGCCTGCGCCAGCGCTGCTGCGCCAACCATTCCTACCGTGGTGCCCACCGTCGCGCCGCAGCCTACCGCGCAGCCACCTACGGCCGCGCCGCAGCCCACCGCCGCGCCGCCCAGCAGCGGCGACGCACCCGGCCGGCCTTTCGGCCTGGACGTGTGGACGCCGGGCAACAAGCAGGCCGTCGGCACTGCCTTCACCTACGACCAGCCGCCCGGCGACGCAAACCCGTCGCGCGTGTGGTTCGGCATCACCAATGGCGCGATCACCGAAGGGCTGTACCCCGACGTGTCGCAGGCCAACTTGAAGTCGCTCGGCGTGCTGGTGACCGACGGCAAGAGCTTTCTGGCCGACGAGATGACCGACGCGACCACCGAGGTCGCGCGGATCGACGGCCGCACGCCGGCCTTTCGCGTCACTTCAACCGACAAGCAGGGCCGCTGGGCGGTGGTGAAGCAGGTGGTGGCCGATCCGCAGGCCAACACAATTCTGTTCACCGTGGCGTTTCAGGCGCTGCGCGGCAAGCCCGGCGATTACCGGCTGTTTCTGCAGTATACGCCGCGCATCGGCCAGAGCGGCGCGGGCGACCTGAGCCGTGTGTCGGGCGGGGTGGCCGAGGCATGGGATGCCGACGCGGGCGTGTACACCGCGCTGGAGAGCAGCCCGACGCCTGCACTGCTCGCCACTGGCTACACCCGCAAGAACGACCTGAAGACCGACCTTGCCGACTTCAAGGTCGACGCGGCTTACAGCGCCACTACCACGCCCGGCCGGCTTTCGATCGGCGCCGAGCTGCCCACCGCCGGTGTTTCGACCGTGGCACTTGGGTTTGGCCCCAGCCACGACGCCGCGCGCGCCGCCGCGGCCGGCAGCCTCGAGCGCGGCTTTGCCGCAGTGTCGCAGGCGTATATACAGGGCTGGGCCAGCTACCTGGACGCAATGCCGCCACCCTACCCGCTGCTGCCGCTCTACGACGAAAGCGTCGGCGTGCTGAAAACACACGAGGACAAAACGCACTACGGCGCGTTTGTGGCCTCGCTCTCGATCCCGTGGGGCCAGCACGTCACCGACGACGACCCGCGGCGCAAGCGCGGCTACCGCTACGTCTGGGCGCGCGACCTGTACCACATCGCCACTGCGCTGCGCCTGGCTGGCGATGTGCAGGCTGCCCGCGATACGCTGGCGTTCATGGACGATCGGCTCCAGATGCCCGACGGCGGCTTCCCGCAGACCGCGTTCCCCGACGGGACGCCCAACACGCTGGGCGTGCAGCTCGATCAAAGCGCCACGCCGATTCTGCTGGCCTGGCAGCTGGGCGCGGTCGAGCGCTACGCCAGCCTGGTGAAGCCCGCCGCCGACTTCATCCAGCGCACCGGCCCGCGCACCCAGCAAGAGCGCTGGGAAGAGATCGGCGGCTACTCGCCGGCCACGCTCGCCGCCGAGGTAGCCGCGCTGGTGTGCGCGGCCGATCTGGCCACGCGCGCCGGCGATAGCGCCAGCGCTGCCGCCTACCTCAAGACCGCCGACGAGTGGAATGCCAACATCGAGCGCTGGACGCTCACCAGCAGCGGGCCGCTCGCCAAAGGCCGCTACTACTTGCGCATCAGCAGCGGCGACCCAAACAGCGCCGAAGTGCTTACGATCGCCAACAACGGCGGCAGCTACGATCAGCGCGCGATCGTCGACTCGAGCTTTCTCGAGCTGGTGCGGCTGGGCCTGCGCCGCGCCGACGACCCGAACATCGTCGCGACGCTGGCGCTGGCCGGGGAGGTGCTCAAGGTCGGCACGCCCAAGGGCGAGCTATACTATCGCTACAACCACGACGGCTACGGCGAAAGCAAGCTCGGCGACGCCCCCGACGGCCACGGCAACCCCTGGCCGCTGCTGGTGGGCGAGTATAGCGTCTACCAGGTGGCGCTGACGCACTCCGAGCACCCGGCCAGCTGGTACCTGCCCACAATCTCGGGGCTGGCCAACGCCGGCGGCATGCTGCCCGAGCAGGTGTTCCCCGATGGCTCCGGCAGCGGCTCGGCTACGCCGCTGGCCTGGGCCCACGCCGAGTACGTGGTGTTCGCCCACGCCGTGAAGCAGGGCGGCGTTCCGGATATGCCGGCGGTGGTGGCCCAGCGCTACGCGCGCCCGTAGGCTAGGGAGGGAAGGGGGGTGAGGGCCGACATTGCACGAGCCTGCTGGCTATCGACGCGCCTCTTGATCGAAGCGCGTCTCGGTGCTATAGTATCCGCAACACCACGCAAGCAAAACTGATACTCAGGCGCTGGCCGAGCTTTGGGGCGGCCGGGCGGCTGGCTATACTTCGGCACCACCGAGCGTTGTCGCAGCGCATCTCGAGCTTCTCGGGGGTACATATTCGCGATCGTCCTATCTTGTCGACGCTCGAAGCGAGCGCCCGGTCGATGCACAAGGGAGAGTGGTATGTCGACACTACGTCACGCCCGCATGATTCGTGTGCTGAGCGGATGTGTTGCGGTGATGCTGATCACTGCAGGCGCCCTGGCTATGGCCTGGCGCGCGCCGCAGCTCGCAGGCGGCGAGCGCAACTTTGCGACGTTCAGGCGCGAGCAGGGTCTGCGCAACCCGCGTATGCCGATCGCGTTTGTGCGTGAGAAGCTTGAGAAAGGCGCCGAGGCCAGCCGCGAGGTGATCTCCGGCCCGGCCCAGGAAGCCTACGATAACCGTGCCTACCCCAGCAGCTTCATCAGCCTCGACCAGAGCATGGCCGCGGCACAGGCGTATAACGCGGTCGATCAGCGCACCCGCGCGCGGCCCGACGCCAGCTCGATCCAATCCGGCTCGACATGGAAAGAGCTTGGGCCGATCACGCCGAATGTGCCCGCGCCGGTGACGTACACCGGCCGCCCAACCACCAACTCGGGCCGCGTTACGTCGCTGGCAGTGGCCCCCGGCTGCAGCGCTGGCAGCTGCACGCTGTATGTCGGCGCGGCCGGCGGCGGCATCTGGAAGACCAGCAACGCGCTGGCGGCCAAGCCGAGCTGGAAGCCCAGCTCGAATGGCATCGCCTCGAACGCGATCGGCGTCGTGATCGTCGACCCGACCGACAGCACCGGCAAGACGCTGTATGTCGGCACCGGCGAGCCGAATGGCTCGAGCGACTCCGAGGCCGGCGTCGGCCTGTATAAGTCGACCGACGCGGGCGCGAGCTGGTCGCTGGTGGCTGGCAGCCTGGCGGTGGCCAAGGACCGCGCGATCGGCGCGGTGGCGATCGACCCGACCGACGCCAAGCATATCTACATCGGCACCGCCGTGGCGCGCCACGGCTCGTCGTCGGTGAATGGCGGGCGCTTCACCCCGCCCGACGCCCCGCAGATTGGCGTGTACGAGAGCACCGACGGCGGCGCGACGTTTACGCTGGCGTTTAGCCAGGAGGGCGATACGGTGAACCCCGGCTCGCCGAACGGCTCGGACTTCTTCAGCGGCGGCGTGACCGACATCGAGCTCGACCCGCGCGACCCGGCCACAGTGTACGCAGGTCTGTTCAACTACGGCCTGTGGCGCCGCTCGGCTCGCCTCGACGGCAACACCGAATTCCACCAGGTATTCGCGGCCGTCGCGCCCGACCTGTTTGGCGAGCGGATTGAGTTCGCGCTGGCCGAGAAGGGCCCGGCGACGCGGATCTACCTCGGCGCTGGCTCGGCCGAGGAAACCGACGACCAGGGCAATGTCACCTCGGGCGCGACGTTCTGGCGCGTCGACGACGCCAATGTGCCGGCCGCCAGCCTGAGCGACGGCACCACCAACGCCGGCTGGACCGAGCTTTCAAACTCGGCAAACGGCACGCCCGGCTTCGCCTCGTTCGATTTCTGCAGCGGCCAGTGCTCGTACGACATGTTTGTGGCCAGCCCTCCCGGGCACCCCGACGAGGTGTGGATCGGCGGCCAGATGCAGTATGGTGAGCTGGTGGCGTTTGGCTCGCCGGTGGCGCGCTCGAATGGCCGCGCGGTACAGCGCTCGACCGACGCCGGCGTGAACTTCACCGACATGACCGACGACAGCCGCTCGCCGGCCGAGGGCATGC
>CALLYN010001086.1 GCA_937858455.1 uncultured Kouleothrix sp. | reverse complement strand
GTCGTCGCCGCGGTCGGCTTCGAGGTGCTCAAGCTGGTCGCGGCGTTCCTGCTCGTCCGCACCGAGGGCACCCCGGCGTTCCAGCTGTTCGGCATCGCGCTGATCCTGATCGTCTGGATCAACTACTTCGCGCGGCTGGCGCTCTATGGCGCCGCCTGGGCCGACACGACCCGGCGCTCGTAGGCTGTGCCGCCGAGCGTAACGAGCCAGCCGCCGGGCTGGCGCGCGGCGCCGACGGCATACTCGCGCTCGCCAGCGGTGTAGCGCAGGGTGGTCGTGTCGCCGAGAGGGCGCCAGGCGCCAGCGCGCCAGGGATTGGGCTGCACATCATCAGCGGCGGGGCTGCTCGCCAGCACGTCGCCGATCGCGGCGGCCACAAGCACGTCGGCCGGCACTGGCTGATGTTCCTCCTCGATCTGCAGCCCGGCGTCGGCCAGAAAG
This sequence comes from uncultured Kouleothrix sp., assembly GCA_937858455.1. Classification (GTDB taxonomy): domain Bacteria; phylum Chloroflexota; class Chloroflexia; order Chloroflexales; family Roseiflexaceae; genus Kouleothrix. The sequence goes on along the minus strand of CALLYN010001086.1, from coordinate 3,527 downwards.
CTCGTGGTGGTAGCGCCTGCGGCGAAATCGGGGTGGCTGGCGATCGCGCGCAGCAGCGGCAGGTTGGTGGTGAGCCCCAATACCGCATACTCAGCGAGGGCGCGGCGTAGGCGCTCGATCGCGGCGTTGCGGCTGGGCGCGGCGACGATCAGCTTGGCCAGCATGGGATCGTAGTGAACCGTCACCTCGTCGCCGGTTTCGACGCCGGCATCGTTGCGGATGCCGGGGCCAGCAGGCGGCGCAAACAGCGCGACCTGGCCGATCGAGGGCAGGAAGGTGACCGGGTCTTCGGCGTAGACGCGCGCCTCGATCGCGTGGCCGCGCTGCGCCAGGTCAGGCTGGGTGAAGGGCAGCGACGCGCCGGCGGCGATCGCGATCTGCAGCTGCACCAGGTCGACGCCGGCCACAGCCTCGGTAACCGGGTGCTCGACCTGGAGGCGCGTGTTCATTTCGAGGAAGTAGTAGCTGCCGTCTTCGGCGAGCATGAACTCCATGGTGCCGGCGCCGACATAGCCGGCGGCCTGGGCCAGGCGCACTGCGGCGTCGCCCATCTCGGCGCGCAGGCCAGGGCTGAGCGCCACGCTGGGCGACTCTTCGATGATCTTCTGGTGGCGGCGCTGGATCGAGCACTCGCGCTCGAACAGGTGCACGCAGTGGCCGTGGGCGTCGGCCAGCACCTGGATCTCGACGTGGCGCGGCCGCTCGATCAGGCGCTCGAGAAACACCGCGTCGTCGCCAAACGCCGCGCGGGCCTCGCGGCGGGCGCCATCGAGCGCGGGCTCGAGCTCGGCGAGGCTGCGCACCACGCGCATGCCTTTGCCGCCGCCGCCAGCGCTGGCCTTGATCAGCAGCGGGAAGCCGACGCGACGGGCCTCGTCGCGCAGCCGCTCGATCGCCTGGTCGTCGCCCATGTAGCCAGGCGCGGTGGGCACGCCCGCCTGCTCGGCCAGGCGCTTGGCGGCGATCTTCGAGCCCATCAGCTCGATCGCCTGGGGCGGCGGGCCGATGAACACAACCTCGGCGGCGGCGCAGGCGCGCGCGAAGTGGGCGCGCTCGGAGAGAAAGCCATAGCCGGGGTGGATGGCCTCGGCGCCGCTCTGCCGGGCCGCCGCGAGGATGCGCTCGGCGCTAAGGTAGCTATGCGCGGCGGCGGCCGGGCCGATCGGGAAAGCCGCGTCGGCCTGACGCACGTGGAGCGCGCCCGCGTCGGCCTCGCTATAGACGGCCACGGCGGCGATGCCCAGCTCGTGGCAGGCGCGAATAATGCGCACCGCGATCTCGCCGCGGTTGGCGATCAGAATGGTGTTGAAATACATCGCTAACGCTCAAGCACGGGCGCCCAGGATGGGCGGCGCTTTTCGAGAAACGCGCGCAAGCCCTCCTGGCCCTCGGGGCCAGTGCGAGCCGCGGCGATCGCCTCGACAACATAGGCGCGCGCGGCCTCGCGGTCGCGCGATGAGACGACGTCGAGCACGCGCTTGGCAGCGGCGATCGCGCCGGGCGCGCTGGTGAGCATACGCGCGGCCAGCGACCGCACGGTGGCGTCGAGATCGCCCGCGCTGGTGATCGCGTGCACCAGGCCGATCTCAAAGGCGCGCTCGGCGGTAAAGCGCTCGCCGCTGACGAACAGTGCGCGGGCGTGGCCAAGGCCGATCTTAGGCACCACATACTGAGCGATGACCGCCGGCAGCAGGCCGAGCTTCACCTCGGTGAAGCCAAAGCGCGCCGAATCCTCGGCCACCACCAGGTCGCAGCAGGCCACCAGCCCGGCGCCGCCGCCGAGCGCCGCACCGTGAACGCGGCCGATCAGCGGCTTGGGCAGGCTCCAGGCGGCGTCGAACAGCGCGTCGAGCGCCTGGGCATCGGCGACATTCTCGGCGTGGCTCCAGCCCAGGCTGGCGCGCATCCAGCGAGCATCGCCGCCGGCGCAGAACGACGGCCCGGCGCCGGCCAGGATCACGACGCGCACGCTGGCATCGGCGGCGAGCGCAGCGAAAGCAGAGCGCAGCTCAGCGATCATGGCTGCGTCGAAGGCGTTGTGAAGATCGGGCCGGTTGAGCGTGAGTGTGGCGAGCGGGGCAGCGATCGAGAGATCGATTGAGGTATACACCATTCCCTCTTCTTTGAAGGCGATTATGTCGTGGCGAGATTATAGCACGTCGCGCGGGGCCAGCGGGAGGGTAAAGAGGTAGGTGCTGCCGTGGCTGCCGCTGCTCTCGACCATCACCCTGCCGCCATGGGTTTCGACCACGAGCTTGCTGAAGGCCAGGCCAAGCGCGGGGGCCTTGCGCTCGTCGGGCATGACGCGCTGGTCGAACAGCAGCTCGCGCTGCTGCGGCGTGAGGCCGGGGCCCTGGTCGCTAATGCGCACGGCCATGACATCGCTCTGGCATTCGGTGCGCACCTGCACGGTACTGTAGGGCGGGCTCTGGCGCAGCGCGTGCTCGAGCAGGTGCACAAACGCGCGGCGCACCCGCTCGCCGTCGATCAGCACCACGCCGTCGCCGCTGTACTCGACCACCACCTGCACCGCGCCCTGGTGCTGGAGCGGCGTAGTCTGGGCGATGCCGGCATCGAGGATGGGGCGCAGCGGCAGCGGCGCGCGGCGCAGCGCGTTGGGGTTATGCTCAAGCTGGTTGATCTCGAGCATGGTGGTGACGAGCTCGAGCAGGCGCTGGCCGCTGCGCCGCGCGCCCACCAGCACACGGTCGGCGCCTTCGGGCAAATTCTGGCCGAGCGTCATCTCGAGCGCGGTGACCATCGAGGTCAGCGGGTTGCGCATCTCGTCGGCCAGCAGGCTGAGCAGCTCGCCGCGCAGGCGCGTGAGCCTGGCGCGCTCGCGGCGGTCGAGCAGCACGTGGGTGTAGCCTTCACCGCCAGCGGCCTCGTCGCGCGGCAGCTCGACGATATCGACGAACTGGGTGGGCGCGGTGGGGCCCATCAGGGTAGCGCGCAGCTGGTCGAAGCGCTGGCCGATCAGATCGCCGCCGGTGATCTCGACCCACAGCTCGCGCGCGGTCGCGTTGGCGCGCACCACCTTGCCAGCCGGGTTGATCGCGATCACGCCGTCGCTGACGTGCTGGAGCACGGTGTCGAAGTTGCGCTCGCGCTCTTCGAGGTCGGCCTGGGCCGCGTCGCGCGCCAGCTCGGCAGCCAGCCGGTCGTCGGCGGCGAGGTTGCCCAGGGTGACGAACTGGTTGTTGCCCGGCAGGTCGATGAACCGCAGCCGGTCGGTCTCGGGCAGATGCCGGACGAATCCTGCTGGGCCGCTACGGTATTGGAGGTAGGGCCAGCCGGCCGGGGTGATGGTGGCCAGGCAGAACTGGTCTGCCCGCCGGATCATCAGGAGCTCGCGGTCGTCGAGGCGCTGCGGGCCGTCGTCGGGGCGTTCGGTGTGCCGTCCGTAGGCCAGGTAGCTGCCGTTGCGCTGCTGACGATTCAGGGCATCGGGGCCGAATGCCAGGTGGTGGTAGTGGTTGTTCGGCTCGGTCGACACCATGGTCACGCTACGCCGCTTACGGCTGTGG
>CALLYN010001085.1 GCA_937858455.1 uncultured Kouleothrix sp. | reverse complement strand
GCTCGGCCGGGGCGGCCAGCCGCAGCTCCCAGATCGGGTCGCCGAGCAGCTGGCGGGTGAGCTGGGCGCGGGTGCCCTCGGCCACGACGGTGCCGCCGCGCACCACCACGATCCGGTCGGCCAGGGTCTCGGCCTCGACCAGGTTGTGGGTGGTGAGCAGGATCGTGCGGCGCGCGGCGCGCAGCTCGCCGATCGCGTCGCGCACGGTTCGCGCGCTGTGCGGATCCATGGCGGTGGTTGGCTCGTCGAGGAACAGCACCGGCGGGTCGTGGATCAGCGCGCGGATCAGCGCGACCTTCTGCTTCATGCCCTTGGAGTAGCTGTCGAGCCGCTTGTCGCGCGCGTCCCACAGGCCGAACTGCCTGAGCAGATGCTCGGCGCGGCTAGCGCACGCGCGGGCGCTCATGCCCTGGAGCGCGCCGAAGAACGCCAGGTACTCGAGCGCGCGCATACGGTGGTACAGGCCGGGGAACTCGGTGAGCAGCCCGACGACGTGGCGCACCTCGCGGGCCTGGGCCACCACGTCGTAGCCGGCGACGCGCGCGCGGCCGGCGCTGGGGCGCAGGATCGCGCCGAGCATGCGCACGGTGGTGGTTTTGCCGGCACCGTTTGGCCCGAGCAGCGCCACGACCTCGCCCTCGTCGACGCGCAGCGAGATCTCGCGCACGGCCTGGAAGGTGCCAAAGATTTTATGCAGTTGCTCGGCTTCGATCATGGGCGGCTCCTGTGCGGTAGCGATGCGGCGATGTTTGTCTTTCAGTATAGCAGGGTTGCGGCGGCGGCGCTCGCAACGCGCTATAATAGCGGCGCGGCCGGATCGCCAGGCGGGATGTATGCCAAAACGTGAAGATATCGAACAGGCCATTGGCGCGATCGAGGCGCAGCGGGGCGCGCTCGGCGACGCGCTGACCGACGCGGCGCTCGCGCCGCTGCGCCAGCAGCTCGCCGCGCTCGACGAGCAGCGCAAGCTGGTGACGGTGCTGTTCGCCGACATGGCCGGCTTCACCGCCACCGCCGAGACGATGGACCCCGAGGATGTGCGCGACGTGATCCGCGCCTACTTCGGCCGCCTCTCGGCGGCGATCACCCGCCACGGCGGCTGGATCGAGAAGTTCATCGGCGACGCGGTGATGGCGATCTTCGGCATCCCCACCGCCAACGAGCGCGACCCCGAGCACGCCATCCGCGCCGCTCTGGACATGCACCAGTCGCTGGCCGACTTGAACGCCGAGCTTGAGCGCGAGCGCGGCATACGCCTGGCCATGCGCATTGGCATCAACACCGGCCCGGTGGTGGTGAGCTTCCTGGGCGGCCGCCAGGGCGAAGATTTCGCGGTGGTGGGCGACACCGTGAACCTGGCCAGCCGGCTCGAGCACGCCGCGCCGGTTGGCGGCATTCTGATCTCGCACGCCACGCACCGCCACGTGCGCGGCCTGTTCGACTTCCAGCCGCTGCCGCCGCTGGCGGTGAAAGGCAAGGCCGAGCCGATCCAGGTGTACGAGGTGCGCGGCGCGCTGCCGCGCACGTTTGAAACGCTTGGCCGTGGCGTGCAGGGCATCGAGACGCCGCTGATCGGGCGCGACGGCGAGCTGGCCGCCCTGCAGGAGGCGCTGCGCGCCACCCGCGAGCAGCGCCACGCGCGGGTGGTGACGATCGTGGGCGAGGCCGGCGTGGGCAAATCGCGCCTGCTCGAAGAGCTGCTCGAATGGGGCAGCCGCGAGCGCGACCAGGTGTGGCTGTTTCGCGGCCGCGCCGGCCAGGAGCCGGGCCGCCGGCCCTACGCGCTGATCCGCGACCTGTTCGAGTTCCGCTTTCAGATCCAGGACAGCGACCGCGCGGCCGAGGCGCGCCAGAAGCTCGAGCAGGGCATTGTGAGCTTTATGGGCGCGGGCGGCGCCGAGCGCGCGCCGTTTATCGGCCACCTGCTTGGCTTCGACTTCTCGGCCAGCCCGCAGCTGCAGGGCATCCTCGACAACGCTCGCCAGCTGCGCGACCGGGCCTTTCTCTACCTGGCCCAGTTTTTTGCCGCCGCCGCCGAGGCCCATCCAGTGCTGATCTGCCTGGAAGACATCCACTGGGCCGACGACAGCTCGATCGAGGTGCTCGAGTACCTCACGCGCGCCTGCGAGCAGCTGCCGATGCTGTTCATCATCCTCACGCGGCCGGCGCTGTTCGAGCGCCGGCCGGCCTGGGGCGGCGAGAGCCCCGCGCACACCCGCCTGGTGCTGCGGCCGCTGAACGAGGCCGAGAGCCGCCACCTCGTGGCCGAGATCCTGCGCCAGGTTCGGCACACGCCGGCCGAGCTGGTCGATCTGGTGATCGGCCGCTCCGAGGGCAACCCGTTCTACCTCGAGGAGCTGATCAAGATGCTGATCGAGGACGGCGTGATCGTGATCGACCCGCAGGGCTGGCGCGTTGAGGTCGGCCGGCTCGCCGAGACGCGCGTGCCGCCCACGCTTACCGGCGTGCTTCAGGCGCGTATCGACGCGCTGCCGCCCGAGGAGCGCGCGACGCTGCAGCGCGCCTCGGTGATCGGGCGGGTGTTCTGGGACGCAGCAGCCGAGCGGCTGGCCTCCGACGGCCGGGCCGGGCGCAGCGCCCAGCGCGACCTGCGCGCGACGCGCGATATCGCCAGCATCATGCGCACCCTGCGCGAGCTCGAAGCCCTGCGGGCCAAGGGCCTGACGCTGCTGCGCCCGGCGTCGTCGTTCGCCGGCACCCAGGAGTATATGTTCAAGCACGCGCTGCTGCACCAGGTGACGTACGACAGCGTGCTGAAACGCCAGCGCCGCCAGTACCATACGCAGGCCGGCGAGTGGCTGATCGAGCGCAGCGGCGAGCGCGTGGGCGAGTATGCCGGCCTGATCGGCGAGCACTTCGAGCGCGCCGACGAGCGCGACCGCGCCGCCGACTGGTATGCCCGCGCGGCGCGCCAGGCCCAGGCGCTCTATGCCCCCGACGTGGCGCTTGAGTACTTCCGCCGGGTACTGGCGCTGCTGTCCGAGGGCGACGGTGGCGATGTGGCCGAGGCGATGCGCCGCGCCGCTGCCTACGAGGGCTTGGGCGAGATGCTGCTGTGGCAGGGGCGCTACAGCGAGGCCGCGGCCGGCTTCACCGCGATGCGCGCCGCCGCCGAGCTAGCCGGCGACGCGGTGGCCCAAGCGCGCGCCTGGTATGGCCTGGCCGAGGTTCGCGAGCGCCAGAACGACCACGCCGCCGCGCTCGAAAGCGCCGGCCAGGTCGAGCGCATCGCTCAGGCGGTTGGGGCGCAGACCGAGCTGGCCATGGCTCTGCTGCTCCAGGGCTGGTGCTTGTTTCAGCTCGGCAAGACGCAGGCCGCGCTGGGGCTGGGCGAGGCGGTGCTGCTGCTGGCCACCGAGCACGACGCGCTGCGCGAGATGGCGCGCGCGCTGAATCTGATCGGCGTGATCCAGCGCGCCTCCGGCGAGCTGCCGAGCGCCGCCAGGTCGATGCGCAGCGCGCTTGAGCTGCACCGCGACCTTGGCGACCGGCTGCGTGTTGGCGGTACGCTCAACAACCTTGGCCAGACGCACGAGGCGCGCGGTGAGT
>CALLYN010001084.1 GCA_937858455.1 uncultured Kouleothrix sp. | reverse complement strand
GCTCGTCCGACATGTACACCCGCGTACTTCCCGCTCGGCACGATCGCCCGCACCAGATCACCGGTGCGGAAGCCGAACCACACCTTCTGTCGAGGAACATGGCGAATGGGGAAGCCGTACTTATTCGTCCGGCAGCTTTGGCGGTTGCCGTGGCCCGTACAGGCGATCAGCAGCACCGTTCCGACTGCGGTGTTCAGGCGGTCGGGCATGCTCGCGCCTACGCACGCCGCATCCGCCCAATGGCTCTTTGCTATGCCCAGGCGCGAGCGGTTCCACTTGGTCCGCCCGCCCGTGCCCGTTTCCAGGGGCAAGCCAAGCGCTGAGAGCGACCGCCAGAGCGCCCAGCGGGTCGCGTTTACCGCCGCCGCGTCCTTAAGCGGTGCCTTGGCCTGTACCATCAGGTGCTCAAAGCCGAACTCGGCCGCCGTCAAGTTGCCCTTGCGCTCATTACAGGCTCGGCAGGCTAGCGTCAGATTTGATACGCGGTTCGAGCCGCCACGGACACGCGGGATGAGGTGCTCGATCTGCAACGGGATGTCCTTCTTTCCACAATAGGCGCACTTCCTGCCCCACTTCTCAAGCAGGTACTCGCGGATTTCGTACCCGGCTAAGGTGCCCTGCTGGTACTCGACGCCGCTGATCTCAACGTTCTCCATCAACTGCGTATCGAATCGTACCAACTCCATACTCATGGCCGAAATCGGGCACAGGCGCATCAGCCGCCGCACCCAGGTCAGGGTAGTCAAAGCCCGGTGGGCCAGCGACGGAGCCAGCCAACCATCCCGTCGCCTGCGATTACTGAAACGCGGCTTGCGGTAGCGCGTGTGGCGGTTTCGTCGGCTCCGCCTGACCGCCCGCCGCGCCAGGAGTGCGTCTCGGATCACCTGCCCACGATGAGTCAGTTCGCCTGCCCACACGACCCGCTCGGTTCTTTCCTGCACGATCGCGACGCCGGTCGTTTTCGAGCCGGGGTCAATCTTCAAGCGATGGCCGTGGACGACCGATTGGTCTCGTGTCCGGTTCTTCAGTTTGATGGTGAACGGGTAGGTTCGGTAGACGACCGCCCGACCAGCCTTGAGCAACTTTCTGGCCCGTGCCGGATGGCAGTGATCGAGCGGCTGACCGTCACTTGAGAGTACAAAAACCATTGTCGTTTCCTTTGCCCCGTAAGGGGCGCTCCTGTTTCCAGGGGAAGGTTTGCCTCGACCATGTTGGAAAGGCTTGTCGTGCCTGCCGCACCGCCCCGTACCCCACGGGGCTTTTAACGACAGGCGATAGAGCTACAGACTGGCATGCATCCGCAGGTATCGTGACCTTTCCAACGTAGCCCGATTGCTCAGGCTCGGTACTGGTCAGTCAGGGCTTTTGCAAGCCCCGGCTTTAGCCGTGGGGTGACCGACGGCTTCCTCGCGTCCCACAGCTCCTGGAGCTGCATCGTGCCGCGGTAGGGGATGCACTGGACGGCGACGTGCGCGCCCGCTATGGCGTGGTACAGCTTGCTGCGCATAGCCCCGGCCTCAAGCATGGCCAGCGCCGCCGCGAACGGCACGAGCTCGCGCAGGATAAGCAGCCAGCAGGTATGGTTCAGAATGAGCGCGCTCCCGGCAAAGATGAAATCTGGCTGCTCCAGGTCAGGCTGGCCGGCCGGCTGAGGGTTGCCCGCGATGGGCCCGTTCTCGGCGCCGTTCGGCACCATCAGCGCCGTGATTGGCGGCATGAGCGGCTCGGGATGGAGATTCGTGCCAACCGCCGCCTCCCAAACCGCGATCTGCGCGTTCCGCTCATCGGCGGTTGGGCGGCGCGCCGTTATGCCCGCGCCCGGGGCGACCGCGCGCCAGAAGGCACCTCTCCCTGGTAGATCCGCCGTGGCGCTGAGCAGCGTCAGTGGGATCGCGCCGGCGTAGGTCCGTCCGCCGCTTCCGTCCATCGCCAGCGCGGGAAAATCAATAATCATGGTGTGTCCTCGATTGTGGTAGATCATCGTCACGCGTCGGGGTGGCGGCCTGGTCGCGATACTGCTGGAGCAGACGCTGATAGTAGGCGTCGCCTTGAAGCGCGCCCGGATGCACGCCGGCCGCGTAATCGTCGATCCGGCGCGCGAGCGTGTTCACGCGCCGCACCCAGTCGTCCACTGCAAGTGGCCGCCGCCGCTGTCGCGCCGCCGCCGTCATCCCTGCACCGCCGCGGCCGCCCGATCCATCCAGGCGAGCTGCTCGCCGATACCCAGCCCCTCCATCGGCACCTCGACGTCGTAGCCCAGCACGAGCAAGCGCTCGGCCAGGTGTTGGCGGTAGTGCTTGCCGGCCAGGAAGACGATCCGGTCGCGCTGCGGCTCAGGCGCGGCGGCGCGGATCTGCGGCCAGACGCGCTCGGCCCAGGCCAGCCGCTCCGGTGCCTTCATCGCATTCAGCGTTACGTTATACGGTGCGCGCTCCTCGTCGGGCGCGATCAGGCCGTAGTGCGCGCTCAGGATGTGCCACTCATCGGCAAACTGCTCCGCGTAGCGGCGCGCCTTGCAAAACCACTGCGAGATGTAGAGGTCCCGCGCCGGCGCCGCATGGCCCAGCTTCTCGCCGACACACGCGACCAGCGTGATGACCACGGGCCGGCCGGCGTAGCGCGGTCGTGCCTGGAGCGTCTGCGCGCGATCGCGCCCGGCGATGTCGCACAGCGCGGCATGATCGACGTTGATCGTCTGGCCCTGCCAGGTGAGGTTCCAGCGCTTGCCGGCGTGCTCGATCTGCTCGCCGCGCTCACGCAGCCAGGTAGTTGCCTGCGTCGGCGTGAGCCGAGTTTGTGGTGCAAGGAGCGACATACCAACACCTCGTCTGCTGTGGGCGCCGCTACGCGGGCGCCTGATCGGTTCCGCCGGCGGCGTCCACTTCACATGTTGCGCCGGCACGGAACTGCTCAAGAATGCGCTGGGCGTGCTGGCGTGAGGCTTCGATCGCGGCCTGCACGATCGCCCCGTCGAGCGGCACGCCGTAGACTCCAGGCTGGCCTGGCGGAGCCCAGTGATCGAGCACCGACTGGTGTATCCAGTGGTTGCCCCAGCGCTGGCTCGGGATGAACCCGCGCTCGATCCACTGCTGCGGCGTGTTGCGGCCTGCGCCGTAATGCCTGGCGACGTGCCCGGGCGTGTGCCACTCCGGCTGTCCGTCGCGGAGCTGTTCGGCGTACGTGCGCAGATACGGGTCTACCACTCGGTCGACGCGCCACGCCATCCAGTACAGCGGCTCGGCCATGAAGGCCATCAGGTCGTCGCGCTGGACGCGCCAGAGCGGCCGATCGGTGCGCCCGCCGTTGCGGCCCGCCAGCATGCCCTCGGCGATCCAGCGCGCGACGACTTTGGAGCACGGCAAGCCCATCAGAGCGGCGACCTCGCGCGCGGTATACACCCCGGGTGCGCGCAGCAGGCGGAGGTTATAGCGCTTGCACGCGATTCGTATCGCGGCGGGCGTGCGGCCCATCGCCTCGGCGATCTCGTCGTAGCTCAGCCCTTGCTTGACGAGCTTACGCAGCATCGCGCGATGTTTGGGCGACCAGTCCGGCCCGCGCGTCGCCTTGCGGCGCGGAATGAGCCCCTGGCGCTGAAGTTCCAGCCAGACAGGCTCCAGAACGTGAATCGGGTACCCGAGGCGCTGCGCCTGCTCCTCCGCGCTCACGCGCTGGCGCGACCAGGCAATAAGCTGCTCGCGCTCGGAGGCCCTGAGGGCGATAAACGGCGCGGCACCGCCAAGATCAAGATCGGGCGCAGTGCTGGGGCGTTGCTCGCTTGCGCTGCGCGGCCGCACCGAAACCGCCGGGCGCTGCCAGACCTCATGCGCATTCGCGCGGACATACCACAAACTCCGGTATCGCCTGGCGGGCAGGCCGTGCTGCCTGATCCAGGCCATGATCAGCGTCGGCCGGATCTCGAACAGCGCGGCGGCCTGCTCGACGGTGACCCAGCCCGGCTTGCCGTCGCGGATGCGCGCCGCCTCTGCGCGGAGGTCGGCGTCGGTGATTCGCTCGACACTCCAGGCCATCCAGTAGTCTTCATTGGCCAGGAAGCGCAGCAGCGCCGCGCGCGGTATCTGCCAGCGCGGCCGTGTGCTTTTGCCGCGGTTGTACGCCTCCAGCGCGCCGCTTTCCATCCATAGGAGCACGTCGTCCAGATCGCGGCCCTTGCCGAGCGCACGTGCGACGCCGCGGGCGTGGAAATCGTCCGCGGCGCGGGGCGGCGGCACGGAAGCAGGTGGTCGGGCGGGCGGCGAAATCACGGTGGGCCGAGTCTGGCGCTGCCAGGTTGCCGCCTCGGCGCTAGAGACTTTGCGCAGCGTCGGCACGACCGCCTCCTGATGGGTGCTCGGCGTGTGCGCGGCACGCATCCCGCAGTGCCGCGGCAAAGCGGTGTGCGAGCGCATCGCCAACGGGCGCGCCGAACAGCATGGTCAGCATGACGGCGCCCTGGTCGTGCTCGCCGTCAGCCAGGGCCCAGCTCGCTAGGTCGATTGCGCGCTCGAACGTGTCAGATGCGACGAGATCGGCGCCGTTCGCGGTGGCCAGGTCGTAGTGGTCGAGCGCCGCATCGAAACCCCCGATGCGGGGGCCGGGCGCGCGCATCCACGTCACCTCGTCGTTCTCGTGACCCGCTATTGCCCCGCGCAGCTCGGCTGCAGCCGCGGCGACCGCCTGAAGCGCGCGGCGTGTCGTTCCCGCCGCCCGGTCCGGGTCGTCGCCGGTCAGGCAGGTGTCGATGCGGGCCAGTGCGAGGATGGCTCCATCGCCGCCGGGGTTCTCGAGCAACGGCCAGGCGGCGGCGTCGAGCGCGCCCGTTACTGTGTACGCGCGCCGGAGCGCGCCACCCGCCCCAGCGAGGAGCGTGTCGATCTGCGCCTGCATCGCGGCGATCTGCGCCGCGGGATCGGTGGCGAGGGCTGTTGAGGCAGTGGTGCTCATCGAGTGTGTCTCGGTTGTCGTGTTGATGGTGCGCGGTTGCGGCCACGCGCGGCGGGTGGTTGCATCCTAGGTACGGCCCGCTCCCCGCCGGGTGCCGGTGGGCGCCTGCTCTCCCAGCGGCGGCCAAACATGGGGACGCCGCCCTCACAGAAGGAGAGCGCGGCGATCGCCTTGGCGTAGGCCGTAAAATGCTGCTCGGCCTCGGCATGGTTCGCGTCCGGATAGAGGATGGCTTCCGAGACCGGTAGGCTGTTGGCCTCGGCAACCCAGCGCCGCCATGTAGCCCAGAACCGCGCGTCGTCCAGCTCCTGAAGATGCAGGACCCAGAGCGGGATCGCCGCGTACATCCGCGTGGCCAGCGTGCTGTCGCTGCGCGCGCCGAACGCTGCGGCCGCCTTACCCTCGCCCGCCTCCTCGGTCGAGTGGCCGAGCATACAGGTCTGGCAGATCGGCACGAGGCCGTCGCTCCGTGGGCCTGTGGGTGTGCTGCTGCAGTGGGGACAGGGGCCGCCGGGCGCCGCGGCCAGCGGGGTCGTTTGTGGAGTAGCCTGTCGTCCTCGCGTCATCACTTTACCCCACACTCATAGGCGCCTGGAGTGCCTCCAGGGCGGCATTGCGCTCGTACCCGCTGCGGATCAGGCGGGCCTGGCGAATGGCGCTGAGCCGGACGTGGTGCTGCGCTCCCATGCCCGCCGCATCGAGTGCGGCCGCCACGCAGGCCAGCGCCTGGCGCTGCACCGCCGCCATCGTCTCGGGCAGCTTGCCCTGCATCAGCGTGCGCAGACTGTGTGCGACCGAGAGCGCTGACCTGAGCTGAGCGGCAGGGCTCGCGCTCCGCGGCGCGAGCGCGCACAGCACCTCGATTGTCTCAATCGGGTTCGCGAGCGCGTGAGCCCGCTGCGCCAGGGGGACGACAAAGGCGCGCGGTACGTGCGCGGCGAGGTGCTTCAGGCGCCAGACCGGGGTCTGAGCGTCGAGGCCGGCGATAATGATACTCCAGCAGTCCCGCACCAACGCCTGCGGCTGGCCTGGCACCAGACGGATGACCAGCAGCTCGCGGATGACCCCATCGCGCAGCGCGCGGAAGGTCGGCACGACCTGGTCGCGCGGGCGTCCTACTAGCGCACGCGCCAGCAGACGCATCGCGAAGCGGTGTGTCAGGCTGCTGTTTGTCGGCGCGATCTGCGCTGCGGCGGCTGCCACATCCGCGGCTGGTGTGCGACGATCCAGGTGCCCGAGCAGCCGGGTCAGCCGCTCGACGGGCAGCGAGAGATCGGTGAGGCGCGTCAGCAGCGGCGCGCAGCTCGCGACGTAGTGGTCGGGGACTTCCTCCAGGAGCGCCCAGATCAGGCTCATCGGGTCAGGGTGGTCGGCGGCGAGCGCGATAGCGTCCAGCCAGCCGGCCTCACCGACGATCGCGCGCAGGATCTCCCGGAGTTGCTCGATTTCATCGCCGAGAAGGCTCGTGCGCGGTTGTGCGTCCATGATCGCGCGCAGCGCTATGCTGGGCCTTGGCGCTGACGTGGTGGACGCGACGGCGCCGGCGTCTTTGAGACGGTGAGTGAACGATAGTTGTTCGGTCATAGAAACACTTCTGCATTGCAACCGGGTTTTTGGATCGAGAATTGCTGCTCTCAGAGCGTGTGAGCGGCCTGGCAGCGTATCTATTCCTTCCAGTTGGATTCATCCCCTGGTCGTCCCCGGCCATCCTCGTGGATTGCTCCACGAATACCCCGCTGCCAGCCGCAGCAGCCTGGGCATGAGGCGTCAGCAGCAGGGCGAGCACACGCAGGAGCCTGAACGACCATGGCCGGCGTATGCGTTGGACTGGCAAGATGCGGTATACTACCTATGAACGCGCGGAGCGAGCGGCGCGCCGCACGACATGTGGCGCCGCTCGCGACAAGGACCGTGCGACCCGGACGGCGCTCTGGTGAGAGGACAGTCTCGCCAGAGCGCCGTCGTGTTTGGAAGTCGGCCACTTGCAGCGCATCGATCCTCAGCGCGAGCAGCGCACCCAAGCGAACGTGCCGCGCGGCGCTACCCCGCCAGCCCCTGCATGCCGGCGTCAACGATCTGAAGCACGGCGTCGATCAGCGGAAACACGTGTGGATCGACCCGCTCAGTCAGCGGAATCGGCGCATGGGTGGCGGTCGCGGTCTGGCCATCGATCGCGGAGAGCGGCACCCAGCGCAGCTCGTCGGCCACGGTCGCCCCTGCATTAGGATCGGCGTCGTCGCCAGCGTCCGTGCGCGCGATCACGCCCAGGCTGAGCGGCTGCGCGCCGACGAGGAGCTGGACGATCGGAAGCTGGCCGCCAGGTACGGGCGTCTCTATGTGGCCTTCGATGGTATTGAAGCTGACGATGCGCTCGATAGGACGGACGCCGCCGAGCAAGCTCGCGCGCCCCTGACCGGGCGGAAGTTGTACATCGGCGCCCAGCACCTCCGCGAACGCGGGGCGCCGCGTGGTCAGTTCCTGCGTCAGCCGATCGACGGCATGCTGCGCGATCACCCGCGCCGCGAGGACCTCCGGTGCGATCGGTTGTGCTTGATCATTGGCCATTCCAGACAGTCCTTTCTGTCCGCCAGCGCGCCGCTCGTGCGCTAGCGTTGGGCTTCAATCGTATTTGTTCCACGCATGTCGGCCGGCTCATGCGATTCAGGAGCGTGGCTAACAGTGCCGTTGGGGAGAGTCACGACGACGATGCAGCCAAAACCGCCGACGATCAGCAGGGCGGAGATGTATGGATGCTCGGCGACGATGAAGGGGACGAGCAAACAGAACATGAAGAACACAACCCACAGCCAGCGCGCTTTGTGCGCCGAGACGTACAGGAAGGCGATGATGTAAATGGCGAGTGTTCCAAGCCGCTCGCGTAGGCTCCCGGCCGTTTCCTGCGATTCTGCGTGATACTGGGCTTCTGCTGTGGGATCTGTGACCTTCATCGTCGCCTCCTGCACCGTTATCTATCATAGTGATATTATCATATTATAACATCATTGTCAAATAATATTATAACATCTTGACAATAATATGATAATGTGATATACTTACGAGGTGAATTATCTGAGTGTCGCGGGAAGGAGGTATCGACCATGCGACAGCGCGCAGTTATTGTGGCTTTGGTGCTTGCGAGCGCCTTTGCAACTTACTACTTCGGACGGGAGGCATTGATTGCCGCGGTGTCGCTGTGTGTCGGCATCTTCGTCGACGAGGCGCTCGGCCGGCGCTTCGATGTGGCGTCGATCCAGGCGTTCATCGAGGCCAGTGTGGCCGACGCTATCGACGGTCTCCGCGGCAGCCGCCAGCGTCAGTCGTAGTCTCGAGATCAGTCACCCACCCCTAAAGGGCGGGCTTGCTCGACAAGCCCTGACTGACCAGCACCGAGCCTGAGCACTCAGGCTACGTTCGGAAGGAAAACATAGGCACCGGCGGATGCGTGCCAGTCCGCCGCTCTGCGGTCAGCCGTTAAAAGTCCTGGTGGGTAGGGACGGTGCGGCTGATAGATACAACCCTTCCAGAACATGGTCGAGGCACACATCACCTGGGCAACCAGAGCGC
>CALLYN010001083.1 GCA_937858455.1 uncultured Kouleothrix sp. | reverse complement strand
GCGAAGCCGCCCCCAAACCCCCACCAAAGTGTCAGTCATCAAGCGAATTTGGTATAAGGCTAGGGAACTGCCGCGTAGCTTGAGGGCTGGGCGTAGCGCAGCAGTGTAAGCGTGCGCGTCGCGGCGGCGGCGGCGTCGCACACGTGGCGCACCAGCGCGTCGCTGCCGGCGTAGTAGCGGCTGGCCGGCAGCGAGATCGCCAGCGACGCGACCACGCGGCCGGCCACGCCGAAGATCGGCGCGCCAATGCAGCAAACCCCGGCCACGAACTCTTCCAGATCGAGGCTGTAGCCGCGCAAGCGCACGTTCGCGAGGTCGAACTTAAACGCCGCCTCTTCCGAGATAGTCTTGTGCGTGAGCGCAGGCATGCCGCAGTGGAACAGGTACGCCGAAACATCGTGCTCGTCGAGGTAGGCTAAAATGGCTTTGCCAAGCGCCATAGCGTGCGCGGCGCCGTTGTAGCCGACATGGAGCAGCGATACCTTGAGCGCCTGCGGGCTATCGACAATCGCGCTGACGACGATCTCGTTGTGGTGGCGCAGCGAGAGGTAGGCGGTTTCCGAGGTGAGGTCGCGCAGGGTGTGCAGGTGCGGCTGAAGCTGCGGCAGCAGGTGCGCCTGCTCGATCGAGGTGAGGGTGGGAAAGCTGATCTTGCCGGTGAGCGCGAAGCGCTGAGTCCTGGGCTGCTTGGCGACATAGCCGGCGGCCATGAGCGTATTCAGCAGGTGGTAGCAGGTGCTTAGGTTTAGGCCAGTGCGGAAGCTTACCGTTTTGGCCAGCAGACCCTCGGGTTCGTTGGCCAGCAGCTCGAGGATGGTAAGACCGCGCCGAAGCGAAGTGATGACATCGTTGGGGCCCGCCGGGACAGGAAGTTCAAATGGCGAAACCGATGACGTCATAGTCACCCCGCTTATGTTCGCTTCTGCTTCTTCGTATGGCTAGAATGGCGCAGCTATGCCAAGGCAGCTAGTGCGCCATGGTTTGGTGCCGAGGTACAGGTAACGTTTCGGTGAGCTTCGTGTTGGAAGGGCGGGCTGGAGCAATTCTACCGGATGTATGCTAGCCCTGAGCCCAGTATACAGCAAGTATACGAATACGCATACGCGAGTCAAGCCGCGATTTTTCAAATAATGAACGCGGCTGCCAGCTCGCGGTAGAGCGCCTCGACGCGCGGCGCGACCGCAGCCGGCGAAAAGCGCTGCTCGACGGTGTGGCGGGCGGCTGCGCCAAGCGCCTTTCGGCCTGCCGGGTCGGCCATGAGCGCGGCCATACGCCTAGCGAAGCCGCGCGGCGTAGCCTCGAGCGCGCCATTCACGCCATCGCGGATGATGTCGGGCGTGCCGCCGGTGGGCATGGCCAGCACAGCCGCGCCGCAGGCGCCCGCCTCGAGCGGCACGCGGCTCAGCGGCTCGCCCCAGGCCGAAGGAAACAGCAACAGCTCGCAGCCGGCCATGAGCCGCAGCACATCGTCGTGCGCGGCCCAATCGAGGAAGCGCGTACGTACGCCGAGCATCGCCAGCTCGTGCTCCAGCGCCGGGCGCAGCGGGCCGTCGCCCGCGATCACAAGCTCGGGCGCGGCGAGCGGATGCGCGCCATCGCTGCCCGCGCTTTCAGCTTCTTGCGCGCGAAGTGCGCGGAACACTTCGATCAGAAGCTGCGCGCCTTTGTTGCGCTCGAGCTTGCCGACGAACAGCAGGTAGGGCTTGCCGATCGGCAGGCTCGTGTGTGGGGCGGCGAGCGCCGCGTCGACGGCCGCGAGATCGACCATGTTCGGGATGACGTGGAGCCGCTCGGGCGCGACGAATGGCGCAAGCCGGCCGGCGATATACGCGCTCACCGCGATCACCGCGCTGGCCTGGCGCAGCGCCTGCTGGCGCCGCCGCAGGTGCGCGAGCATATATGGGATGCCAGCCAGCGCCGGCACGCCGCGCGCAAACCCCAGGCGCAGCGGCAGATCGGCCGCGAGCGAGGCCCACGTCTGGCGCGGGTAGGGCAGCCGGTTGGCGTGCAGGCCAGTGCTGAAATAATCCCAGGGCCACTGGTCGCGCACGGTGATGATCGCCGGAGCGCGAAGCCGGCGCCCGGCGGCGATCGCTGCCGGGGCGGCCTGCACGTGCTGGGCGTGAATAATAACTGGAGCTGGCACGCCGGGCGCTGGCATGGTGGCAGCTGAGTCGACGAGCGCATCGGCAAGGCGCGGCCACAGCCGCTCGTGGCGGAAGTAGTTCTGCACGATCGGCGCCGCCGGCGCCCAGTAGTCGACGCGCACTGTCGGCACGCCCAGCACGTCTTCAAGCTGGGCCGCGCGTGCGTGGCGCGCTGCCACACGCCGTGGCACGATCGCGGTGACGGCGTGGCCGCGCGCGATCAGCGCCAGCGCCAGGGTGTGCGCGCTCCAGCCGGCGCCGCCGCAGCGCGGTGGAAACACATCGCTGGGCATCAGCACGCGCAGCGGGCCGCTCATACGCGCGCCTTGGCTGCGGGCTCGGTCAGCTCGCGCATGAGCGCTTCGAGCGCGGCGCAGTGGCTCGCCCACGAGTAGCGCTCGGCCACGCGGGCGCGGGCGCGGG
>CALLYN010001082.1 GCA_937858455.1 uncultured Kouleothrix sp. | reverse complement strand
GGCGTGTTCCCAACCGTCACCCCACCGATCAGGTCAACCGATTGCAGCTCGTAGCGATACCACAGGTCGCCGCGCTGCACAAAGCCATCGGGCGGGGCACCGGGCGAACCGCCGACCGGCGCGCCAAACACGGTCAGCGCGCTATCCACCGGCGGCGCCGACATCATCAGCACCGGGATGGCGTCGATCGGCACCACCGGCAGGTTGCCGGGTAGGGTCGCGCCTTCCACACCATCGCCCAGACCACCATCCACCGGCTTATCCACGGCGGTGCCGGTCACAGTTGCGGGCGAGCGGCTGATCAGCTTCAGGCTCTTGATCAGCGGCGGTGGTGGCGGCGGCGGCACGGCGTCTTCGCCCAGGTGGAAGTGTACGCAGCCTTCGATTGAGAAGAAAAACAGGTCGATTTCGCCACACACGTCGCCGTCGATGCGTGATACTTTCGAGCCATCGCTGCGCGTACCGACATCGGCGGCAAGCTCGGCGTAGGCGCTAATGCTGATGATGAACAGGTGTAGCTCGCCGCGCAGGAAGATCTTCCCGGCGATGCGAAACGGCTCGAAACCCACCACCGCGTCGAACCCGGCGGCGACGCGCACATACAGGCCAATATCGGTCGAGCCCCAGGTGATCGAGACGTGCAGGCCAGTGGCGAGCGAAAAGCCCGTGACCGCTGGCAGGTCGCCGTGCGCGGGGATGCCATCGCCCGAGATCATCAGGTAGCCCGACCCCTCGAACACCTCAAAAATCTTGGCGTGCACCGGGTCGTCGTAACGCCCGATGTACAGGTGCCAGTTCTTGCCATTATTGAAGTCGAAGAACGCCTCAACCGGGATGCGGATGCTCAGCAGCGGATCGACGGTATAGTCGGCCACGATGCCGATTGTGAGCGTGCCGCGCCCGAAGTCCAGGTCGATCACCGCCAGCAGGTTGCCCTCGGCATTCGATTTGAGCGCGGGCATTTCTTGCAGCAGCTTGGCCTTCATCATCAGCAGCAGGCGCGGGCCGGGCAGCTCAAGCAGCAGCATGCCCTTCAGGTTGAGGATAATGCCACCTTCCATCGTGCCGAGCAGCGCGCCGATGCCAAAGGCCCAGGTATTGATGCGCGGCTTCCAGAAGGCCAGGTTAGCCGGGTTGCCGCCGGTAGCGCGCAGCCAGGCCAGCGCTGGGGCAGTATTCCCCGCCGGGATGCTGTCCTCGTTGCGGGCGTAGTGCATGGCGAACAAGCCCAGGAAGCCATAGATGCCCAGGCCCGAGTTCGCCAGCGGAATGGCAACCGGGAACTGCACTTCCAGCACAATGATCACCGCCGTGGCCGGGCCGCCATCGGCAGGCGCAATATTGGCGATGCCAATGCCTGCGGCGATGCGCACATTTACCGGCACCAGGGTCAGGTCGATCTGGCCTTTGATCTCGAACGGGTTGGAGTTGATTTCCATATAGCCGCTGCCGCGCAGCGCACCAGGAATATCGACGCTGGCCGCCAGGGCGGTGAGCTCGGGCGGGCCGACGGGATCGAGCGGAATGCGCACGCGCGCCCGGTCGATCGACACCACACCCAGGTCAATCGCAAAGCCCAGGTCGATCTCGAAAATCATCGGGTTGGTGCGGGCCACGCGCGCGCCGAGCACTTGCAAAATCTGGCCAAGCGGGTCGGGCACGCGAATGGTGCCGGGGCTTGAGACATCGATCGTGTAGCCTTTCGAGGCGTCGAACATGGGCCGCAGCTGGAAGCGCGTTTCGGGCGGTGTGTAACCCATGCGCAGGCCAATGGCTTTGTAGCGCACCAGCAGTGGGTGCTGGCGGTCGATCTGCAGCAGCGGGAAGCCGCCGATCTCGATATTTGCCGACACGCCGGTCTCAACATCGAACAGTAGCGTACCCTCGGGGCCGCTGGTGCGGTTGCGCACGGTCAGCTCGCCGCCGTACAGAATCACGCGCTCGACATTCAGCCAGCCCAGCGCCGAGAGGGTAAATGGCAGCGCAATAACCGCGCCGGTAAGCGCCAGCTGCGCAACATCGCCTTCGAGCGGATTGACCGGCGCAACCGCGGCGAGCACCGGCGTAAACACGGAGAACAGGCCCAGCACGTTACGCCCGCGATTGGTTGGAGCCAGCGGCTGGCCGGGTAGAGCGCCGGTCATCACCAGGCCGTCGCGGTCGGCGGGGTCGGCGCCGAGCGAGCCAAT
>CALLYN010001081.1 GCA_937858455.1 uncultured Kouleothrix sp. | reverse complement strand
GCACGCGTTCTGGAGCCAGTTTCGCGCCGCGACCCGCGCCATTCGCCCCGACAGCATCACGCTTGGCGAGGTGGTCGAGACGCCAGTACTGCAGCGAACCTACCTGGGCCGGCTAGACGGCTGCCTCGACTTTGTGCTGATGCAGGCGCTGCGCCAGCTGTTTGTGTTTGGCTCGATCGGGCCGGTGGCATTCGACGACTTCCTGAGCCGGCACCTGGCGTTCTTCGCGGGCGACTTCACGCTGCCGTCGTTTCTCGACAACCACGACATGAACCGCTTCCTGTGGGCGGCGGGCGGCGACGTGCGCCGGCTGCGGCTGGCGGCGCTGTGCCAGTTCACGCTGCCGCACCCGCCGATCGTCTACTACGGCACCGAGGTCGGGCTCTCGCAGGCGCGCGACGTACGCTACCCCGAGGGCGGCGGCCGGCTTGAGGAATCGCGGCTGCCGATGCTGTGGGGCGCGGCGCAGGACCAGGCGCTGCTGGCGTTCTACCGCCAGCTGATCGCGCTGCGCCGGCGCCACGCCGAGCTGTGGCGCGCCCGCCGCGCCACGCTGCTCGCCGACGACGCCAGCGGCCTGTATGTGGTATGCTGCTCCGACGACAGCGGCGCGCTGGTGTTGGCGCTCAACAACGGCCCGGCCGCCCAGCGCTTTATCGCGCCCGGCGCCGGCTTCGAGCTAGCGCTCTGCACTACGGCCGATGTCGCCTACGACGGCGCCTGGCTGAGCCTGCCGCCATTCGGCGGCGCGGCGCTCTGGCAGCCGTCAGCCTGACTTCGACCAGCAGAGGAGCATTCCACCCATGACCGAGACACCACTGTCCGATGGCACTGGCGCGCTGATCCGCCACGCGGCGTTCGCCTCGCACTACGTCGCGCCGCGCCACGTCGACGTGTGGCTGCCGCCCGGCTACCACGAGCATCCCGAGCGGCGCTACCCGGTGGTCTACCTGCACGACGGCCAGAACCTGTTCGATCCGGCGCTCTCGAACACCGCGATCGATTGGGGGATCGACGAGGCAATCGCCGGCCTGATGCGTGATACCGCCATGCCCGGCGCGATTGCCGTCGGCGCCTGGTGCACCCAGCTGCGCTGGGCCGAGTATATGCCCGCCCGCCCGCTGCGCGCTCCCGAGGCCGCAGCGCTGCACGTCGGCCAGCAGCCAATCTCCGACGAGTACCTGCGCTTTCTCACCGCCGAGCTGAAGCCGTTCGTCGACGCGACCTACCGCACGCTGCCCGAGCAGCCCAGCACCTTCATCATGGGCTCGAGCATGGGCGGCCTGATCTCGCTGTATGCCCTCACCGAGTACCCGGCTGTTTTTGGCGGCGCCGCCTGCGTCTCGACGCACTGGCCGGCCGGCGGCGACCTGCTGGTCGATCAGCTCGCGGCGCGCCTGCCCGCGCCCGGCCAGCACCGGCTGTATTTCGACTACGGCACCGCCGGCCTGGACGCCGCATACGAGCCGTTTCAGCTGCGAATGGACGCGCGGCTGCGCGCGGCCGGCTATACCGAAGAGCGCGACTGGCGTACGCTCAAGTTCCCCGGCGCTGATCACAACGAGGCGGCCTGGCGCGCCCGCGCGCGCCTGCCGCTGGCCTGGCTGCTGTACGCGCTGGCGTTATCGTAGCGCAAGGAAGTGCCATGGATCTGCGAGTGCAACAGCTCGAGGCGCGCATCCCCGAGATCATCGCGGCGGCGGTGCGCGGCCGCCTGCCAATCGAGCCGGATGTAGTCGGTCGCCCGGTAGGCGCCGCCCAGATAACCGGTCATCAATTCGCCGCTTGCTAGCGTCGACAAGGATGCATTCTGCGGCGGTCCTTGGAGAGCGCCCTGGTTCACGTACAGCGATCGCCATTCGAAGCCAGGATCAATCGTCAGGTCGGTTCCCAGCGGAACGCGGAAGGTCAGGCCGCCGCCGCCGGCATCGAGATAGTTTTCGCTGCCGAGGGTCGAGGCGACACCCGTCACATAGGGTTTGACGCTGACACCGGGGAACGCGTCCTGCCAAATCTGGAAACGCGGGCCGATCGCGCCCGAGACCAGGCCGATGTTGTATTGCGACAGGCGGAACTGTTGCGTCGCGTAGATCGTCGCCCGCGTCTCAAGCACGTTGGCGCCCTGGTCGCCGAACTCGAGGTCGTGGCTGGCCTGCAAGAATTCGTACGCGTTGATGTCCGCGCGGCGGCCGCCGGCCGATACGGTCACGCCACCGACGTCGAACAGGCCCTGCGAGGGGAAGAAATTTGCATTCGACTGGGACCTGAGCCCGGTCGAAAACTGGACCGACAGCCGGTTCGGCTCTTTCGCTCTCTCGACGTCGGACAGTTGCGCCGCGATTTGCGCTTTTTGCGCGTCGTCGGTCTTTGGCGATTGCAGCGCGGCGCGCAGATGCTGTGCGGCGACCTGATAGGCGCCGAGCCTGGCATACAAGGAACCGAGGTTCATTTCCGCGCGCGCCAGCCCTGGATTGAACATCAGGAGTCGCTCGAGCGCCCCGATCGCCGCCTCATAATCGCGAAGCTCGGTCGATATCGCGACATAGCGATAGGTAGCCTCGTAATCGGTGGGATGGAGGCGGATATGCTCCGCCAGCCGGCTCTGCTCGGTGCGCGCATCAAAAGCATGCGCGGCGCCTGGTAGCGCGAGGAGCAAGCTCAAGAGGCACAGGACCCCGTACCGGATGGCCCTTTTCGAACGCAGCATCGCGGCGGGTCCATGAGGTGCAGGCGCACCGGTCGAGGCACGCTGGGCGCAAATGAACAGCCGATAACTTGACTCGCATTTGCCGACCGCACAACTGCCACCGGCCCGCTCGACCGCACTAAAGTCCCAAGCGTTGTTTCGGGGACACAACAGGGAGCGGGATGCTCGCTTTGCCGCGCTCAAACGGGATCGCCGGCCTTCGATAACGGTTAGCGCGCGCAACGCCGGCCGGGTCGATCGGCGTGGCCAGCCAGTCGGGCAACTTCGTGTCGTCGTTCCTCAACCTCGCCTCGGTGAGCGGCATCGGCGTGAGCCGCGCCGTGTCCGCGGGCAACTCGGCCGCGACGCCACAGCCCCCGGTGACGGTGACCCAGCGCGGCTCAGGCGGAACGCTCACGTTCGGTGAAGCAACCGGCCCCGGCACGGACTCCCTGACGGCCGCCTCTTTCACGCGCGCGTCGTCGGGTAACGGCAAGCGACT
>CALLYN010001080.1 GCA_937858455.1 uncultured Kouleothrix sp. | reverse complement strand
GGTACCGCTCTGCCGAAGGCTGAGCTCGCCAACTGCGTAAGTCATAACAATAAGAAATTTGGGGGCGGCGAAGCCGCCCCCAAACCCCCACCACGTAAATTGTGTTTAGCCCACCACGCGCGACTCGGCGCGCTCCAGCCACTCGGCCGGCGTCCACTCGTGGGCATCGAGCGGCAGCGTAAACGAAAACGTCGTGCCGCTGCCCTCGTTGGTGTCGAACCAGATCTCGCCGCCATGCAGCTCGACCAGCCGCTTGGTGATGCTCAGGCCCAGCCCGGTGCCGCCGACCTCGTCGCGCAGCGGGTTGTCGGCGCGGAAGAACGGTGTGAAAATATAGCGCCGCGCGTCTTCGCTGATGCCCACGCCGGTGTCGCGTATATCGATGCGCAGGCGATTGCCGCCATTCCGCAGCGTAATATCGACATGCCCGCCCATCGGGGTGTATTTGCACGCGTTGCTCACCAGGTTCACGGCGATCTGGCGCAGGCGCTGGCGATCGGCCATGATCCGCGGCAAGCTCTGCTGCACATCGATCGCCAGCGAGATCGAGCGCTCGGTGAACTGCGAGTACAGCGACTCGCCCACCTCGTACAGCACCTCGGCCACATCCACCGCCTCGCGGCGCAGCCGGATCTCGCCGGCCTCGACCTTCGAGACGTCCAGCAGGTCGTCGATCAGCTCGACCAGCCGCGCCACGTTGGTCTTCACCACTTTCAAAAACTCGCTCTGCGACGGGCTCACCGGCCCGAGCGTGCCGAGCAGCAGCAGGTCGACATAGCCGCGAATCGACGTGAGCGGCGTGCGCAGCTCGTGCGAGGCAGTGGCGATGAACTCGCTCTTGAGCCGGTCGGCCAGCACTTCGCGCGTAATATCGTGGTACACCACCACGCCACCCAGCCACTCGCCGCCGGCCGAGCGCACCGGCGCAAAGTGCGCGTGCAGCGAGCGCTCGCCCACCTGCAGCTGCTGCACGCCCTCGGGCTGCGCCTGCTGCATTTCAAACGGCACGCCGGGCAGGTCGGTCATCTGCCGGCCGAGAAACGCCTGCGAGCGCACGCCGAGGATCGCCTCGGCGGCCGGGTTGATCATGCGAATGCGTCCGAGCCGGTCGCACACCACTACGCCATCGCCGATCGAGCGCAGGATCGCGAATGTCTTGCTGATCTCTTCCTCGCGCTGCCGCACGGTGATGCCTAGACGCTCGCTCTGCTCGGAGACATAGCGGTACAGCTGGGCCTTGGAAAGCGCCACCGCCAGCTGGCCGGCCGCAGCCTGTGCAAGCTGCCCGTGCTCCTCGCGGAAGTGCTCGGGGGCCGAGTGCACCAGCACCAGCACGCCTAGCGGCTCGCCTTCGAGCATAAGCGGCGCGGCCAGCGCCGATCGCTCGGCCGCACCCGCGTCGGGGCCAGCCGCCCAGCGCGTGTCGCGATCGGTATCGTTCACCACCGCGAACTGGCGGTTGGCCAGCACCCACCCGGCCAGCGCCTGCGTCCGCTCGAGGCCAATGCTAGCGGCGGCGCTGCCGGAAACCACCCCATGCTGCGGGTCGCAGGCGGTGCGAAATACCAGCCGCCCGCTGGTCGGCTCCACCAGCATGATCCCGCCGCGCTCGGCGCCGGTGGCCTGGGCCAGCAAGCCCAGCGCCTTGCTGAGCACCTCGCGCTCGTCGAGCGTCACCGCCAGCGTCCGCACGATCCGGTACAGCGTCTCGGCGCGGTCGCGCGCCTGGGCTAGCTCTTCGCGGCCGCGCTCGATCGTCGCGGTCGCGTCGATCACGCGCTGCTCCATGGTGCTGTAGAGCGCGGTGTTGTCGAGCGCGGCCGCAGCCTGGTTGGCCAGCAGCTCGAGCAGCGGCAGCGCCTCTTCCAGCGCGTCCTGCTGCTTGTGCGCCGCCGACACCGTCAGCAGGCCGTGCACCTCGGCCAGCTGGCTGCTGAGCGGCAGTACCAGGTGGCGCTGGTTGCGCAGCGACCGGAATGGCAGCTGGTCGGCGCGGTAGGTGCTCTGGCCCACGCGCCGCGACGGGCTCAGCAGCGGCGCAAACGACTCCCACGGCATCTGCAAGCCTTCCACTGCCGTAAGCCGCCGACCGCTGGCGCCGATCGCCACAGTCACGTTCACCACGCCGGCGTGCCAATCGACCTGGCTGAGCGTCACGCAGTCGAAGTTGCCGCTGGCCTGCACGGCCATCGCCACCTCTTCCAGCACCTGGCCGGGCTGGCTGGTGACGCGCAGCCGGTTCGAAAGGCGCAGAAACTCGTGCAGCACGCGCTCGCGGCGCTGCGACCTGGCGCGCACGCCCTCTTCGATCGAGAGCGCGCGGTACAGCACCACGCCCACCAGCCCAACGCCGGCCGCGCGCAGCGCCCACGTCAGCCCCAGCGGGATGAGCTCGGGCATCGGCACGCGCAGCAGAAACAGGCCGTCGGCCAGCCACACCAGCACCAGCAGCCCGGCAGCCCAGCGCCCGCGCAGCAGCAGCGGCGTAGCCGTGGATACCAGCAGCAGCGCCACCCACATGGGCGAGCGCGCGCCGCCGGTCAGGGCGATCAGACCAAGCGCCGCAGCCGTTTCGGCCAGCAGCAGGCCCAGCGCCAGCGGGCGCTGGCGCTCGCGCCGTCCGCGCCCGAGAAACATCCCCGTGAGCGGCGCGGCGATCACCAGCACGATCAAAAACAGCGCCACAGACAGCTGGCCAACCGTGTTCGCCACCTGAATCGACGCCAGCACCAGCAGCGCCAGCGCGAATGTCGCGTACCCAAGCGCGACCCAGCGGCGCGTCAGCAGCCCACTAAACGAGCTGACCGATGGCTTCGGACGGATCAATGCGCATCCTCCAGCGAGCGCGGAAGATCGAAAGCGCGATTGTCGTGCCCGTTTGTCGTTCGATCTTCCGCGTTCATTGTTTCAAGCGTCAGCGCCAGCCCGATTGTGCCCCAGAACAGCGCCACCATATGGCTGAATTCAATGTTAAAGAAATAGTGATCGAGCAGCCCGACTGCTAGCGCGGCCACAATCGCCGCCTGCAGCCCCAGCAGCGCCGCGCCGCGCTCGTCGTCGTGCCGGGCGAACGCCTGGCGCATGGCTGGCAGGCTACGCGCGAAAAACGCCGCCATCAGGCCCAGAAACCAAAACAAGCCCACCAGGCCGACGCGCTCGGCCAGCGCCAGGTAGATGCTCGATACCCCCACGCCCAGGTCGATATCCGGCCCGCTGCTACCGAAGCCAATGCCAAAGATCGGGTAGCGGCGGATGATCTCGAGCGCGTTCTGGAACTCGCCCAGGCGCATCTGGTTGGCCTGGTCGCGAAACTGGATGCCCTCGGTGACGCGCGTGACAAACTGGCCGCCCACGCCAAAGGCAAGGTACAGCAGCAGCACCAGCCCGGCCGCGCCGGCCACCGGCCACCACAGCTTGCGGTAGCGCAGCGTGGCCACGTACAGGGTGCCGACCATCAGGCCGCCCAGCGCCCCGCGCGACTGCGTCAGAAACGTCGCCAGCGCCAGCGCGGCGGCCATCGGGTAGAGCCAGCGCCGCGCCAGCAGCGGGCGCTCGGCCACCGCCTGCGTCACGGCGAACGCGCCTACCAGCGCCAGCATACCGCCGAAGCTGTTCGGATCGACGGCCAGGCCAATCGCCCGCTCGACGCCGCTCGGGTCGTCGGCCACGAAGCGCAGCACGCGCCCGCTGGTAGGGTAGCCGATCCGGCCAAAGGCCACCAGGATCTGCTCGGCGAGCGCATTCGGCAGCGCGAACAGCGCCAGCCCGATCAGCGCCGAGGCCGCGCCGCCCAGCAGCAGCAGCCGCAGCGCCAGCCGCGCCTGCGCCGGCGTGCGCACGCAGTTGGCCACGCTAAAGAAGAACAGCACCGCCAGCACAAACTTGAAGTAGTTGTGCAGCGTCAGCGAGTCGGGGCTGGCGTTCGAGCCAAGCACAAACGAGAACAGCGTCACGCCCAGAAAGCCCAGCAGCGGCAGGCCTAGCGGCGTCAGCTCGAGCGCGTCGTCGGGGCGGGTGAGCAGGCGCAGCAGCCACACCGCCAGCAGCGCCAGCAGGGCTAGCTCGAGGAAGTTTGGGGTAATCACCGCCTTGAACGGCAGCGTGCCAAACGGCAGGATCGTGGCGACGAAGAGCGCAAGCGCCAGGCCGACGCTGGTATAGCGCAGCATGAGGTACACAAGCGCTAGCGCCAGCAGCGCGGCAAAGCCGGCCCACACCGGCCCAAATGCCACGGCGGCGCCACCTGCCAATCCCAGCGCGACGGCCAAAGCACCGATGGCGCTATTCCGCAGCATGGCGCTGCGTTCGAACAGCGTGCTCAGGCGCGCGCGTCGATTGTCAAGGATTGAACTCACAATCGGCTATATACCACCATCGCCCGAATCAAGCAACACGCCATGGCTATTGTACTACAAATAGCAGTAATCTCATAGCCCTCAGAGCTTGTTTGCAGGGCTCGTGCAACGTCGGCCCT
>CALLYN010001079.1 GCA_937858455.1 uncultured Kouleothrix sp. | reverse complement strand
GCGCGCACGATGCGCGCCCTACGGGAAAGGCCGTGCCAGCGGCAACGTCAGACGCTCATACCTCAGGGCAAAGCCGCACCTCATTCTGTGCCACAAGGCATGCGCCACCAACGGTGTACACACGACGGCATTCTTTTGTGGGGTCTGGGGCAACGCCCCAGCGCGGGAGTGCAGAGGGCGGGCGGCCGCCCTCTGCCGCGGGGAACGGGGGCGCGTAGCCCCCGAACGCTCTCGCAGGAGAACGGGGGGCGCGTAGCCCCCGAAAACCCTCAGGCGCAGAGCGGGCAACGGGGGCGCGTAGCCCCCGAACGCCCCAGCAGACGCCCCAGCAGACGCCCCAGCAGACGCTCCGGCAGACGCCGGCATGCTAGGCTTGCCGCCACACGCTTGGCACGCGCGCCGGCGCGACACGATCGCACCGGCATAGCCCGGCCCTTCAGCCTGCTTCTAACCTATCCGGCGCGGGCAGTGCTGCCGCGCACGCGCCGTGGAGACGCCGCTATGGGCGACGCGCCCACCGACTCTTCTGGCGAGATCGAGCCCGGTGTCCACGCGTTTGTCGTGCGGGTCTGGCGCGTCGAGGGCCAGCGTGCGGCCTGGCGCGGCCACGTGACGCACGTGGGCGGCGGCGAGCGCTGCTACGTCACAAGCCTGCGCCAGATCGACAATTTCATTGGGCTGTACCTGCGGGATCTTGGGGTGCGCCCGCCGCTGCGCTGGCGGATCCGCCAGTGGCTCGGCCGCTCCATATGGCCATAATCTGTCGTAAGGAGAACATGCCATGCCGGTCACGCCGACGTACCCAGGCGTCTACATCCAGGAGCTTGCGAGCGACGTGCGCACGATCGTGCCCGTCGATACAGCCACCACCGCGTTTCTCGGCCGGGCGCTGCGCGGGCCGGTGAACCAGCCGGCCACGATCTTTAGCTTCGAGGAGTTCGAGCAGCAGTTCGGCGGCCTGTGGATCGAGAGCAAGCTCGGCTTCGCGGTGCGCGATTTCTTCCTCAACGGCGGCAGCAAGGCGATCATTGTGCGCGTGTTCAACCCGAGCGCCAGCGGCAATCCGCGCGCCACGCTCAGCGCGTTCAGTGCCACAACGCCGCCGGCCGACGCGGTGACGCTGTACCACTCGCTGCGCGAGCGCCCCACTGTGACTTCGCTGGCCGCCGCCGCCGACGAGGCGCTCGCGCTGGCTACCAAGGCCAAGGCCGCTGCCCTCGACAGCGACCTCGAGGCCAAGACTGCAGCCGCCGACGCGGCCAAGCGGGCGAAAGATGCCGCCGACGCCATCAAGGCCGCCGCCGACGCAGCCCAGCAGGCGGCGCAGCAAGCCGTCACAGCCGCTGCTGCAAACGTCACACCAGAGCAGAGCAAGGCCCTGGCGCTCGCGAAACGCGAGGCGGCGCTCGCCAAAGCCAGCGCCGACAAAGCCGGCGCCGCGCTGGCTCTGGCCAACGCAAGCAAGGCGCTCGCCCAGGCTACCAAAGACGCCGGCGCAAACCCGCCCGCTCCGGCCTTGACCGCCGCCGTAACCACACAGCAAACCGCCTTCAATAAGCTCAAAACCGACGCTAGCGCAGCCCTGGAAGCTGCCAAAGGCGAATTGCAGACCAAGCAACAAGCCGTCGATGCCGCCGGCAGCGGAGCGACCGCTGCCCAGACACAAGCGCTGGCCGACGCCACCGAGGCTGTGGCCACCGCCCAGGCCGTGCTTGATACTCTGAGCGCCAGCCCCGCCGACGATAGCACCGCCGCCGTTCAGAGGCAGGCAACAGCTCAGGAAGCTCTGACGGCTGCCGGCGACGATGCGAACAAAAAACCAGCGGCCCAGGCCGCACTCAAACTTGCGACAGATGCCGCCAAAGCTGCGGCCGACAGCGCCGACGCGGCGGGCAAGATCGCGTCGGCAAAACAGGCGATCGATGACGCCACCGCGCGCCTGGCCACCGTCGGCGCGGTGGTGAAGGCAGTGAAAGACGCTGCCGGGAAGGGCAACGCCAGCCCCGCCGACGTGCTCACGGCCGCCCAAGGCGCAATCAGCGCGCAGGCCACCAGCACGAAAACCATAAGCCTGCGGGCGCGCAGCCCCGGCGCGTGGGGCAACCGCCTGGCCGCGCGCATCACCAAAGTCGACGACGACGTGCGCGACCAGCTTGCCGCGCAGTACGACGTGCTGCCGGGCGAGCTGTTCACCCTGACCGTGCGCGACACCCGCACCGGCGACGAAGAGGTGTACCCGAACGTCACGTTTGGGCCGGGGCAGCGCCAGCTGCACAAGGTGCTCGGCCAGCAGTCGAGCCTGGTGGTGGCAACCGGCGATCCCCCAGACGCCCCGGCGCTGTACGCCGCCAGCAGCCTGCCCAGCGGCAAGCTCAAGTGGTGGGACGACAGCTCCACCGGCAGCTTGGTGGCCGCCGCCGACGCCGCCAACGACGGCGAGGCGCTGACGATACCGGTGATACTGGGCACCGACAGAGACGACCCGCCCGAAGGCGCGCCGGTCGACAGCGACGACCAGGCCATCACCCGCGGCATCCGGGCGCTCGACCAGGCCGACCTGTTCAATATGCTGTGCATCCCGCCCTACGACAGCAGCGACAGCGTTTCCAGCGACGTGCTGGCCGAAGCGGTGGCCTACTGCGAGAAGCGCCGCGCCATGCTGATCGTCGACCCGCCGGCCGAGTGGACGAAGTACCAGGATGCCAAGCTGCCAATCTCCGGCGTGGCGCCCTCGGCCAACGCGGCGATCTTCTTCCCGCGTATCCGCAAGCGCAACCCGCTGCGCGACAACCAGACCGAGAACTTTGTGCCGTGCGGCGCAGTGGCCGGCGTGATGGCGCGCACCGACTTCCGGCGCGGCGTGTGGAAGGCCGCCGCCGGCCTCGAGGCCACGCTCAACGGCGTCGAGGGCTTTGCGGTGGCGATCGACGATAACGCCAACGGCGTGCTTAACCCGCTGGGCATCAACTGCCTGCGCGTAATGCCCGCCGCCGGCCCGGTGGTCTGGGGCGCGCGCACCACCGTCGGCGACGACCGGCTGGCGAACCAGTGGAAGTACATCCCGGTGCGGCGCATGGCGCTGTGGATCGAAGAGACACTGTACCGCAACACCCAGTGGGCCGTGTTTGAGCCGAACGACGAGCCGCTCTGGTCGTCGCTGCGGCTGAACATCGGCAACTTCATGAACGGCCTGTTCCGCCAGGGCGCGTTCCAGGGCAAGTCGCCGGCCGATGCCTACTTCGTGCGCTGCGACGCCAGCACCACCACCCAGACCGACATCGACCGCGGGATCGTGAACGTGATCGTCGGCTTCGCGCCGCTGAAGCCCGCCGAGTTCGTGATTATCTCGATCAAGCAGATCACCAACCAGGGCGGCGCCTAGCACCCGGCGCGCAGCACCTAAAGGAGCACTCCTATGCCCAAGCCTGAGTTCGAGGTCAATACCGATCGCTTCGACCCATACAAAGCCTACCGCTTCCGCGTGAAGTGGGATGGCAAGTATGTGGCCGGCATCAGCAAGGTAAGCGGCCTCACGCGCAAGACCACGCCGGTGAAGCACCGCGAGGGCGGCTCGCCGGGCATTCAGTACACCTCGCCGGGCCTGACCGAGTACGACGCGATTACGCTCGAGCGCGGCGTGACGCACGACCCCGAGTTCGAGAACTGGGCCAACCTGGTGTGGGAGAAGAAGAACGGCGTCGGCAGCTTCGGCGAGGCCAAGGGCACCGAGGTGGCGCTGAAGAAGTTCCGCAAGGATATCACGATCGAGCTGTACAACGAGGCCGACCAGAAGGTGCTGGCGTATAACGTGTTCCGCTGCTGGGTGTCGGAGTATACCGCGCTGCCCGACCTCGACGCCAATAGCGCCACCAGCGTGGCCATCCAGAAGATCAAGCTCGAAAACGAGGGCTGGGTGCGCGACGCCGACGTGAAGGAGCCGACGGAGTACGGCGGATGAAGCTGAGCGCGCGCGACATTGTGCGGGCGTGGGACTGGGGCCAGGATAAGCACCCGGTCGACCGGGCGCTGGCGCTGCTGGCGCTGGCCTGCCCGGATCTGAGCTACGACGCGCTGGCCGACCTGACGGTCGGCCAGCGCAACGGCCGGCTGCTGGCGCTGCGCGAGCAGGCGCTCGGCCCGCAGCTGCGCAGCCTGGCGA
>CALLYN010001078.1 GCA_937858455.1 uncultured Kouleothrix sp. | reverse complement strand
GGCGCAGGAGGCGCAGGCGAACGCCGACACGGCTGCCACCGCCCAGGCTATCGCCCAGCGCGAGGCCGTGCGCGCCAACCAGAGCGCCGATGTCTCGCGCGATCTCACGCTTTCGTATGCGGCACAGGCCGAGCTTTCGCGCGGCAACCCCGATCAGGCGCTTCAGCTGGCGCTGCTGGCCGCCGATAAGCCCAGCCCGCTGCCGTTCGCCGAGCGCACCCTCGCCGACGCGATCGGCTCGGCAACCACGCTGAACGTCTACCCGCGGCCGGGTGGGCCAGCCAAGGGCCACAAAGGTATCGTCAATACCGTCGCTTTTAGCCCCGACGGCACCATGGCCGTGTCGGGCGGCCGCGACGACCACCTGGTGATCGTGTGGGATCTGGCAACTGGCAAGGAGCTGCAACGCCTCGCCGGCCATACCCTCGATATTCGCCAGGCCGTGTTTCTGCCCGACGGCAAGCGCGTGCTTTCGGGCTCGACCGACGGCACAATCATGCTCTGGGATGTCGCCACCGGCAAGCGCCTGCGCACCTATGTCTCGTCTACCGGCGAGCTGAAAGAGGTTAAAGGCCTCGCGCTGCGCCCGAATAGCAACCAGTTCATGGTCGCCTCGGCCGAGTCGACGCTGCAGCTCTGGGATATCGATTGCGCCGGCGCAGGCACCGACACCTGCACCACGCCAGCGCGCGTGTACGAAGGCCATACCCAGGAGGTGAACAATGTCGCCTTCACTTCCGACGGCAAGCGCGCGGTGTCGGCCTCGCAAGACGGCAGCTTGATCCTCTGGGATGTCGATAGCGCCCAGCCGCTCAAGCGCTTCGAGCCGAAAGACGGCCGCAACGAGCAGCGCGGCGTGGCTATTCTGCCCGACGACAGCGGCGTGGTGGCCGGCGGCGAAAGTGGCGTGCTGGCGCGCTGGGATTTCAGCTGCGCTGCGCCCTCGCCAACACTCTGCGACCAGCCCGCACAGCTCTATAAAGGCCACACCAAGCTGGTGTACGACATCACCGTCACGCCCGACGGCAAGCAGATGCTCTCGTCGTCAGCCGACAACACGATCATCCTCTGGGATATCAAGAGCGGCTCGATCGCCAGCCAGCTGCGCGGCCACGGCGGCTATATCCGCGAGGTCGGCCTGAATCCGCAGAATCCCAAGCAGATCATCTCGTGCTCGGCCGATGGCACGCTCCGGCTCTGGTCGCTTAACAATCACGTCGAAGGGCCGGTGCTCAAGGGGCCGGGCCAGCTGCTTGATGTCGCGTTTAGCCCCGACAACCAGTTCGTTCTCGGCGGCACCGCCGACTCGAGCAATGGCGCCCACGCCGTGCTGTGGGATGCGCGCACCGGCAAGCAGCTCTTCGATCAATCCTACCAGACCCGTGGCTCGAAGGCTGTGGCGTTCAGCCCCGACGGCAAGTACATCCTGGCCGGCGGCGACAAGCACGATGGCACGCTGGCGCTGGCCGACGCGCGCACCGGCAGCCTGGTTCGCATCCTGCGCTCCGACACAATCACCGAAACGTTTGGCGTCAATGCCGTGGCGTTTCTGCCCGACAGCAAGCGCGCGATCGTCGGCTCGCTGATCCCGGTCGACCTCGATCTGAAGGCCAACCCGGCGCTCACCAACACCATGCTCATGCTCTGGGATGTCGAGAATAGCACGCTGATCCGCCAGTTCCTCGGCCTCACCGATAGCGTGAACGTGCTGCAGGTTGTGCCTGACGGCAAGCAGGTGCTGGTGGCCTCGGGCGCGGGCATAAGCCTGTGGAATATCGACACGGGCGCGCGCGTGCGCGATTTCGCGCCAGCTCACGCCTCTACCGTCAACGCGCTGGCGCTCAGCGCCGACGGCACCAGGGCGGTGTCGGGCTCGAAGGATGGCACGCTGGTGCTGTGGGACGTGGCGAGCGGCCAGCCGCTCTGGCAGTCGCCGAAGCAGTCTTCCGAGGTGGCGGCGGTGGCGCTCAGCCACGATGGCCGCTACGCCGCTGCGGCCGTCGATGTGAATGTGTTTATCTGGGATCTGCAGCAGCAGCAGCCGGTTCGGCAGTTTAGCCGCCACACCCGGCCGGTGCGCAAAGTGGCCTTCAGCGCCGACGACCGCAGCGTCATTTCGGCCGCGAGTGACAGCACCGTGCGCTTCTGGCGCTTCGACCGCGCGCCCGATCTGGTGGCCTGGGCCAGGCAAAGCCTGTACGTGCCGCAGCTCACCTGCGACCAGCTAAAGCAGTATGGTATGGAGCAGCAGAGCTGCCAGTAGCCGCGCTGGCGTGTTATTTCAACTCGGGCAGCTCCACCGGATCCTCGCGCGGCTCGCATACGCCGCAGAACAGCGCGCGCGCCGTCACAATCGCCTTGTGGCCGGCGCGCGCGTCGCCGTACAGCGCCACGATATGCGGCATCTCCTGCGCGTGCTCTTTGCAGATCGCCCGCCCGCAGAACCGGCATGCGCCGTGCGCCGGCCGCTCGCAGTGCCAGCAGTTCATGTGGCCTCCAGCTGTGCTCGTGGGTGGCTGCGCAATGCCGCCACTGGCGTATTCTAGCATACGCCGCCGGCGCCGCATCTGCTATAATACGCTCTTCGCTTGATCACGTATAAATTGTATTGCACTGCGTGGCTTCGCCACGCAGTGCAACACAAATAGGACTTACGCAGTTGGCGTGCCGAGCCTTCGGCAGAGCGGTACTTTACATCTT
>CALLYN010001077.1 GCA_937858455.1 uncultured Kouleothrix sp. | reverse complement strand
GCCCGACACGAATTTCCAGGGCACGGTGTAACGAGGGGTTGAGGGTTCGGGCAACGTAGTGCGTAGTGCGTAAGCTCGCATCACGCTACGCACTACGCACTAGCAGGCACCCGGCGCGGTGCAATGGAGAACACATGGCGCCGATCAGCATTCAAAAAGAGGATGGCCTGTACCACAGCTTCTGCGGGCTGACGTGCGTAGGCTGGCTGTACCAGAAGATCAAAGATAGCTTCTTTCTGATCCTGGGCACGCACACCTGCGCGCACCTGCTGCAGAACGCGCTGGGCGTGATGATCTTCGCGCGGCCGCGCTTCGGCGTGGCGCTGCTGGAAGAAACCGACCTCTCGAAGCCGCAGCCCGAGCTCGAGGCGCTGATCGACGAGATCCGGGCCGACCACAAGCCCTCGGTGATCTTTCTGTTGTCGTCGTGCACCCCCGAGGTGATGAAGGTCGAGTTTGACGGCCTGGCGCGCCACCTGAGCCGGCCCGACCTGCCGGTGCTGTTTGTGCCGGCCAGCGGGCTCGACTACACCTTCAGCCAGGCCGAGGACTCGGTGCTGCAGGCGCTGCTGCCGTTCTGCCCGCCCGCGCCGCCCGACGACCGGCGGGTGGTGTTTTTGGGCTCGGTGAACGACGCGATCGCCGACGATTTCGCGCTCGAGGCCGCGCGGCTGGGCATCCCGGTGGCGGGCTTCCTGCCGGCCACGCACTTCCACGAGCTGCCGCCGATCGGGCCGGGCACGGTGCTGGCGCCGCTGCAGCCGTACCTCTCGAAGGTGGCCACGCGGCTGGCGCGCGACCGCGGCGCGACGCTGCTCAGCTCGCTGTTCCCGTTCGGCCCCGACGGCACGCGCGCCTTCTGGGAAGACCTCGCGCGGCTGTTTGGACTGGACGTCGACCTGCGCGAGCGCGAGGCGCAGGCGTGGGCGCGGCTGGCGCCGCACACCGAGCGGCTGCGCGGCAAGCGCGTGCTGTTCACCGCCGACACGCTGATGGAGCTGCCGCTGGCGCGGTTTCTGCGCGCCTGCGGCTGCGAGATCGTCGAGTGCAGCACGCCGTATGTGAACAAAAAGTTTCACGCGCGCGAGCTGGCCGCGCTCGAGGGCGTGCCGGTGATCGAGCAGCCGAACTTCGACCGGCAGCTGCGCACGATCGCCGAACAGCAGCCCGACCTGGTGATCAGCGCGCTTGGCACCACCAACCCGCTGATCGGCCAGGGCGTGGTGGCGAAGTGGAGCACCGAGTTCGCGTTCATGCCGATCCACGGCTGGGCCGGCACGGGCACGCTGGCGGGCATGTTCACCAAGCCGCTCGCGCGCCACGCCCGGCTCGACCCGCTGGACGACCCGGTGTGGAGCGCCGGGCTGATGCCGGGGGCGATCCCGCTCCACATACGCTAAGGCCGAAGCGCCGCCTTGACGATGAGCCGAACGCAACGTTGCGCGCGAAGCTTCGCCCTCGCGCCGCCGATCTGATGACTTTGGGGAGCGCAGATGCGACTAGCACTCTGGATGTACGAGGGCACGGCGCACCACGGCGTCGGTCGGATCGCCAACAGCATGCAGAAGGTGCACGCGGTGTTTCACGCGCCGCAGGGCGACGACTACGTGAACCCGATCTTCACCATGCTTGAGCGCACGCCGGCCTTCCCGCAGATGACCACCAGCGTGGTGAGCGGGCGCGACCTGGCGCAGGGCACCATCCGGCTGCCCGAGACGCTGCGCCAGGTCGAGGCCAAGCTGCACCCCGAGCTGATCGTGGTGTGCGCCTCGTGCAGCACGATACTGCTGCAAGAGGATCTGCAGATCGTCGCCGACAGCGCGCGCACCCAGGCCGAGGTGCTGGTGTACGACGCCAACCCGTACCGCATGGCCGAGGTGCTTTCGGCCGATGGGCTGTTTACGCTGCTGGTGAAGCGCTACGCCCGCCCGCAGCCGCTGACGCCCCAGCCAAGCGTGAACATCGTCGGCGCGGCGTCGCTGGGCTTCCACGTGCGCACCGACCTGATCTGCCTGCGCAGGATGCTGGCGGCGCTGGGCGTGCAGCTGAATGTGGTGGCGCCGCTGGGCGCCGGCCTGGCCGACCTGGCGCGGCTTCCGGCGGCCTGGCTGAACATTGCGCCGTACCGTGAGCTGGGGCGCGGCGCGGCCGAGTACCTCGAAGAGCAGTTCGGCACGCCCGCGCTGCTCGACGCGCCGATCGGCGTTCAGCCGACGCTGAAGTGGCTGAACAAGCTTGTCGAAATGCTCAACGCGGTAGGCTCGGCCGTAAAGGCGAAGCCGGCGCTCGACGAGCCTGCGGCGCGGGCGCTCGCGAGCGCGACTGCCGCGCCCATACACCTGCCGCCGCTCACGGCCTTTTCGCTCGACGGCATGAGCGCGCCAAGCGGCGTGCCGTGGTTCGCGCGCACCGCCGACATGGAAAGCTTCAGCAGCAAGAACGCGTTTGTGTTCGGCGACGCGACCCACACCGTGGGCATGGTGAAGTTTCTGCACGACGAGCTGGGCATGGAGATCGCCGGCGCAGGCACCTACCTGGCGCA
The DNA here is from genome assembly GCA_937858455.1 of uncultured Kouleothrix sp. GTDB lineage: Bacteria > Chloroflexota > Chloroflexia > Chloroflexales > Roseiflexaceae > Kouleothrix. Next base: position 965 of record CALLYN010001077.1, on the reverse strand, counting down.
CGAGGCCGGCTGGGTGAGCGAGCAGCTGGCGGGCTACTTGCCCGAAACCGCAGCCGGCAGCCGGCCAGCTGCCGACGGCCTGCTGGTGACCGACCGCTTTCAGGACGTGGCCGCGCGGATCGGCGAGCTTCAGCCGAGCCTGGTGTGCGGCACGCAGATGGAGCGCCACAGCTGCCGCAAGCTCGACATCCCGTGCATGGTGATCGCGCCGCCGACGCATATCGAGAACCACCTGCTGGGCTACCGGCCGATGCTGGGCTTCGACGGCGCCGACGTGATTGCCGATGAGGTGTATACCACCGCCACGCTGGGCCTCGAGAAACACCTGATCGACCTGTTCGGCGACGCAGGCCTGGAGTACGAGCAGCCGCCAAGCGCCGGCGAGCAGCCGGCAGCCCAGGAGGCGAAACCGGAGGCACAAGACACGAGCAGCGAACCTGCTCAGGTGTCGCCGGCCTGGACAGCCGACGCACAGGCCATGCTGAAGAAAGTGCCGTTCTTCGTGCGCGGCCGGGTGCAGCGGAATGTCGAGAAGTATGCCAGCGAGCGCGGCCTGGCGTCGATCACCGTCGACGTGCTGCAGGCGGCGAAAGAGGCGCTGGGTGGGTAGACGTAAGGGCGAATCCGCCGCGCCCCAAGGCTAGGCGAGGCGGCGGACGAGGCAGAGCGACGGCTTCGCCCCACACTGGCTAGGAAAGCACACACCTATGGATGGACCAACCAAAGGCCTGCAGACGATCACGCTGCTTTCGCAGGACGCGCGGCTGAAGGGCCGGCCAAAGCTGTGCAGCGACTGCGGCTTCTGCGACACGAGCATGCGCCCGCTGATGGCTCAGAGCTGCGTGTTCGTCGAGAATCGCACCGCCGCGATCGAGCAGCGCGTGCACGGCCGCGCGCGCGCCACGGCCGACGAGCAGCTGTTCGGCGTGTGCCGGCAGGTGCTGGCCGCGCGGCTGCGCGAGCCC
>CALLYN010001076.1 GCA_937858455.1 uncultured Kouleothrix sp. | reverse complement strand
GGCGCCCGGCTTTGCCGGGCGCCGCACAAGAAAAAGAAATTTCGGGGGCGGCAAAGCTGCCCCCGAACCTCCACCATAATCTAAGCGCTCAGCCGGATTTGGTATGAACCGCTGAAGCTGGGCACAGGCGGAAGGCTTTCCGTGCCCTGTGCGGGTTTGGTTGTTTGCCGCCGGCATGCCCGCCGCCCACAGCCGGCGTGTGCTACCCCGGCCACAGCCCCTGGCCCTCGCGCTCGATCGGGTAGCCCGCGCTGGCCAGGTGCTGCACCACGGCCTGGCCGTGGGACTCGTCGCGCACCTCAAGCACCATCTCGATGCCGACGCGGTCGACCGGCACCAGCCAGACCGCGCGGCGGTGGAAGATATCGATCACATTCGCGCCCGCGCGCGCGACGTGGTCGATCAGCGGCGCCAGGTTGCCCGGCCGGTCGTCGACGGTCGTGCGCAGCAGGATGTAGCGCCCCTGCTTCACCAGCACCTGCTCGAGCACGCGCGCCAGCAGGTTGCCGTCGATATTGCCGCCGCACAGCACCGTGCAGGCGGTGTCGCCGCCCGACAGGCGCACCTTGCCGGCCAGCAGCGCCGCCACGCCGGCAGCGCCGGCGCCCTCGACCACCTGGCGCGCGTTCTGGGCGGCGTGCGCAATCCCGCGCGCGATCTCGTCGTCGTCGACCGTCACCACCTCGTCGATCAGATCGCGAATAATCGGCAGCGTCAGGTCGCCCGGGCGCTTTACCGCAATGCCATCGGCGATTGTGCGCGCGGTGGCGGCGGTGATCGGCTCGCCGGCCGCGAGCGACTGCGGCACCGGCGCGCAGCCGGCCGCCTGCACGCCAATGATGCGCACATCGGGCATGAGCGCCTTGACGGCGACCGCGATGCCGCCGATCAGGCCGCCGCCACCGATTGGCACCACCAGCACCGAGAGATCCGGCAGCGCCTCGACGATCTCGAGGCCGATCGTGCCCTGCCCGGCGATCACCCGCTCGTCGTTGAATGCGTGCACATACGTCAGGCCGCGCTCTTGCTGGAGCACGCGCGCGTGCGCGCCGGCGTCGTCGAAGCTGGCGCCGTGCAAGATCACCTCGGCGCCTAGCCGGCGCGTGGCGGCCACCTTGGTGAGCGGCGCGCGCTCGGGCATGACGATCGTGGCGGGGATGCCCTGCAGCCGCGCAGCCAGCGCCACGCCCTGCGCGTGGTTGCCGGCCGAGTGTGCGATCACGCCGCGCGCGCGCTCGTCGGCCGCGAGCCGGCTGATCGTGTTGTAGGCGCCGCGGATCTTGAACGAGCCGCTGCGCTGGGTGTTTTCGGCCTTCAGAAACACACGCGCGCCTAGCTCGTCGGAGAGGCGCTCGTCGGACAAAATCGGCGTGGCGTTGATGATCCCGCGCAGCACGCGCCGGGCGGCCTGAATGTCGGCCAGGGTGACGGTCATAGGCGCAACCTCGTTGTTGACGTTTCTTGAGCGGCTGTGCGGCTATTGTACCACTCTCGGCTATAATAGTTTTACAGGGCTTACGCGGTCGCCTGCGATATGGGCTCCTTCTGCCTGCGGCAGCATGGTACTGTATCCTTTGTGCTCAGATTTTGGCGCTTTGCGCCACCTTCTGAGCACCATCCATGAAAAAGTACCGCCAAAGGCTGAGCACGCCAACTGCCTAAGTTCTACAATTGTTTGGAAATACCAATGGTGGGCGCCTGGGCGCTGTAGGCTCCCAGCGTACCATAGAAGGTGGGTTGCGACGTGCATCGGCCTTTGGTGATTGGCGTAGCAGGCGGCAGCGGCTCGGGCAAAACCACCGTGACGCGCGCGATCGTCGAGCGGGTGGGCGCGCAGCGGATCGCGCTGCTGCCGCACGACGCGTATTATTCCGATCTTTCGCACATGCCGTTTGAAGAGCGGCACCGCGTCAATTTCGACCACCCCAACGCGTTTGATAATGGGCTGTACCTGGCGCATATCGACGCGCTGATCGCCGGGCAGGCCGTGGCGCTGCCCAGCTACGATTTCGCCACCTACACCCGCCAGCCCGAGGTGCTGCCGGTGCCGCCGCAGCCCGTGGTGCTGCTCGAGGGTATTCTGATCTTCGCCGACGCCGACCTGCGCGCGCGTATGAATATCAAGCTGTTTGTCGACGCCGAGAGCGACCTGCGGATCATCCGGCGCCTGCAGCGCGACATGATCGAGCGCGGCCGATCGGCTGAGTCGGTGATCGAGCAGTATCTGAAGACGGTGCGGCCTATGCACCTCGAGTTTGTCGAGCCGAGCAAGCGCTACGCCGATATTATCATCCCGCGCGGCGGGCTGAACGCGATCGCGATCGATATGATCGCTGCGCGGATCGAGCTGATGCTGGCCGAGCGGAGCACGGCATGATCCTGCTGGCGACGCTTGTGCACGACGCGGGGCTGGATCTCAGCGGCCCGGCGCTGCGGCGCGAGGCCGTGCGCGCAATCGTGATGCGCGGGCGCAAGCTGCTGCTGCTGCTGTCGCCGGCCGCCGGCGATTATAAATTTCCGGGCGGCGGCGTCGAGGCGGGCGAAACTGACGCAGCGGCGCTGGCGCGCGAGCTGCGCGAGGAGTGCGGGCTGCGGGCCATCCAGGTGCTCGCTGAGTTCGGCCAGGTGGTCGAGCACGCGCGGCCGATCGAGCCAGGCTACGCCGTGTTCAGCATGACCTCGCGCTACTACCTGTGCGAAGCCACTGGCCCGGCCGGCGCGCAGCAGCTCGACGCGTACGAGCGCGCCCTCGGGCTGCTGCCGGCGTGGGTCGATATCGACCAGGCGATCCGCGCCAACAGCGCCGCGCTGCGGGGTGGCGAGCGTGCCGCGCGCTGGGTGCGGCGCGAAACGCTGGTGCTGGAGCAAATCAGCCGACGCATGCTCGGCGGCTAGCGCGCCACGCGGCCAATTTGCCAGCGCCGCGGCTTCCCGCTACAATCGGCAGCAGCAATGTCCCGAGCGGCGCAGGCGCGCCGCCACGAGAAACGCGCTATGACACAGCCACTCGCCGTCTACCCGCTGCCGCCGCAGCTGCCGGCTAACCCCTACCTCGACATGCTCTACGCGCCGATGGGCGCGCTGGGCATCCAGGTGCGCCGCGGCCGGCCACGCGCCGAGCTGCCGCGCCTGGCGTTTGGGCGCGGGCCGCGCATTCTGCACCTGCACTTTTTCGACGAGCTGACCCAGCGGCCGAGCCGCGGCGCGACGGCGCTGCGCAGCCTGGGCTTTGTGTCGCTGCTGAGCCTGCTGCGGCTGCGCGGCGTGCGGCTGGTGTGGACGGCGCACAACCTCCAGCCGCACGAGGCGCACCAGCCAACCTGGGCATGGCTGCTCTACCGCACGGTGGCGCGCCAGAGCGCCGCGATCATCGCGCACAGCCAGGCCGCGCGCGCGCAGCTCGAACGGCGCTACGGCCCGCTGCCGCAGGCACGGGTGATCGCCCACGGCAACTACATTGGCTGCTACGGGCCGCCGCGCGAGCGCGCCGCCAGCCGGGCCGCGCTT
>CALLYN010001075.1 GCA_937858455.1 uncultured Kouleothrix sp. | reverse complement strand
CGCCAGAAGGGAAGTGCGAGGGGCTATGCCCCTCGCGCACCCCCTTTTCAAACAGACTCTGAGATGCCCTGCCCGGCGAAGCCGGGCAGGGCATCGCAAAAAAGAAAGCTCGGGAGCGGCAAAGCCGCCCCCGAGCCCCGACCATCTTAAAGCAAGTAATCGGCCGAGCTTGAGCTACTTAATGACCACCGACGACTGCGGCACCCAGCCATCGACGGCGCCGGCGCGGATGTGAATGCGGCCCTTCTGAGCCTCGAACACCTGCACCTCGGTGTTCTTCAGCAGCGTTTTGATCGGCGTATCGCTCGTGGCCGTCTCGTACACCTGGGCGCGGCTCGAGCCAATTATCCCCTTGCGCGGCAGCGGCGTCGCCGTCGGCACCGCAGTGGCCGTCGGCTCGGGAGTCGGGATGGGCGTGAACGTCGCCGCAGGCGTGAACGTCGGCAGCGGCGTGGCGGTCGGGTCGGGCTGGCCAGGCAGCGCGGTGATCAGCGTGCGCGCCGCGGCCAGCTTGTCGATCGCCTCACGCAGCGTCGTGCCAACGTCCTGCTTATCGAGAAGTTTCTTGTAGCCGCCGATCGACATCGTCATGGCGGCCAGGCTGTCGTCGTGGGCCTGCTTGGCGCACAGCGGCGGCTGCACAGCCGCGAGCTGATCGCTGATCTTCTGCAGCGTCCCAATCGGCCCTTGCAGGTCCGCCGGCTTCGACTGCCCTGCCAGGATCACCGCCTGGCCCCACTCGTCGATCACATCGTTATAGCGAATCTGATAGGCTCGCACATCGGTCAGCGAGCATGGATCGTTCTGCGTGCTCGCCGAGGTAGCGGCGGGCACAGCGGCGGTAGGCGCGCTGGTAAGATTAGGCGCGCCGCAAGCAGCTAACAACAACACGAAAACAAGCAGGAACCGTCGCATTGAAAACCCCTTTCATTTTGCAGGAACTTTTGAATAGTCATAGCGTTTGTTTTCGTCGCGCGCGTGCGGTCAATAATGCGATAAGCTTCCATCAACGCGCGCGATCGTGATCGCCAGGTGGCAGGCCAGCAGCCCAAGCGGCAGCAGCACCGCCGTGAGCGCCGCCAGTATCAGCAGCTCGCCGCCGAGCTGCGCGAACCCTTCGCCCAAGAGCAGCGAGCGGCGCAGCAGCTCGAGCGAGTGTGTGAGCGGCAGCGCCTGGCCCAGCACGCGCAGCCAGCCCGGCAGCACGGCCACCGGGTAGTACACTCCACCCAGCACCATGGAGCTGATCCGCAAAGCCCAGCCCAGCGGGTCGCCGCGCCGGATCAGAATAATGACGCTCGCCGCAAACAGGCCCAGGGCATTGAAGCTGACAATGCTCAGCGCCAGCGCCAGAATGGCAAACGGCACGTTGGCGTTGCCGTAATCCATGCCTAGAAGGATACCGACCGCGATATACACAAAGACACGCAGTGTCGCAAAAACATAGCTCCAGAGCGACGACGAGAACAGCGTGGTGAGCAGCCGCGTCGGGCTCAGCAGCATCAGCTCGAGCGTGCCGGTGGTTTGCCCATCGCGCACGCTGTCGCCAATTGCGCTCATGCCGATCGACATATACTCGCTAAAGGCGACTCCGAGGATCACAAATGCGAAGTAGCTGCCGCCGTAGCTGCGCAGGTAGGGCGCGGCGGTGTCGCTAAACACATTGGCGATGAAGTAGTACACCGCCACATTCAGCACCGCGCTGACCACGCGAAACAAGAAGCCAAGCTTGTAACTTACGTCGAGCCGGTAGTCGCGCAGTAGAAACGCCCAGGGGACGCGCAGCGAGCTCAGCATACGGCTGCCTCCGCAGGTTGTTCAGCCGGCGCGCTGAGTGTGCGCAGGTAGATCTCTTCAAGTGTGATCTGGTGTGTCTCGAAGTGGTAAATATCGGCGCCGCTCTCGACGACCTCGCGCAGCAGGGCCGCCAGCGCCGGGCCTTCCTCGCGTAACGTCAGCTCAACGCGGTGGCCCGCATCATCGCGCGATGCCGCCACGTCGAGCAAGCCAGGCGTACGGCCGAGCACGCCGGGCAGCTCGGGCGGCATATGCCGCAGCCGCAGCGCGCAGCGCACCCCGTAGTGCAGGCCCTCGCGCAGCTGCGCGATCGTTCCCTGCGCCACCACCCGGCCGCTGCGGATCAGCGCCAGCCGGTCGCACAGCTCCTCGGCCTCGGCCATGGAATGTGTCGCCAGAATGACGGTACAGCCAAGCTCGCCAATAATGTACTCGGCCACGAACCGCCGCATCGCCTGCGCCGAGATCGGATCGAGCGAGCGCGTGGGCTCGTCCATGAACAGCACCTGCGGCTGGTGCAGCAGCCCGCGCGCGATGCCAAGCTTCTGGCGCATGCCGCTCGAATAGGTTCGGAACGGCTGGTCGGCAAAGTCGGCCAGGCCGACCCGCTCGATCAGCTGGCCGATCCGGCGCCGCGCGATCGGCTCGGGCACGTGGTGCAGCGCCGCGAAGAACTCGAGGTTCTGGCGGCCGGTCAGGCGCCAGTAGAACGAGCGCTCCTCGCCGCTCACCAGGCCGATCCGCTCGCGCACCTGGCGCGCCTGGCGCACGACATCGTAGCCGGCCACGCGCGCCTGGCCCGCCGAGGGCAGCAGCGCGGTACATAACATTCTGATCAGCGTGGTCTTGCCGGCGCCATTCTGCCCGAGCAGGCCGAATAGCTCGCCCGGCGCAATCGCCAGCGACACCTGGTCGACGGCGAGGTGTTCGGCCTTGCGCCACGGGTACAGGATCAGGTCGCGGTAGCGGTGCAATTTGCGAAAGCGCTTGGTCAGCGCGTTGGTCTCGATTGCTGGCTGCATAGCTGTGCTAGTTGCTCACTTGTGTGCAAAGGGCAGCCTTACAGCTGCCCTCGCCGAGCCGACGCGTGCCGCAGCGCGCGGCACGCCCTGCGAACATTAGGGGATCGGGCCACCACCGTATACCACGCACACGGCGGCCTCTTCGACCAGCTCCTCCTCGGTGTAGGTCACGAGAATCTCAGGGCGCTCGTACTTCATGCACTTCACCTCCTTCCATCGGCAAGATCAGGTATACGAAGCCAGGCCGCCCAGGGGAATGGCGCGAACAATACGCGGGCGACAACCCGAGCAAGCGGTGGGATGGCGCCAATAGCCAGCCGCCGCAGAGGGTTTGGAAGTAGCGCAGCGAAGCGGCGCGCGCCGTTGGCGGCGCGGCCGTGCTGCCGCGATAGCTGTGCGATCAGGCGGGCGGGCGCGCCCGAGCAGCCCAGGCTGCTGACTGCGCCATTGCGCCCGGCGCGCAAGGCCCGAACCACGCCGATCACGTCGTCGAGTGGCACGCGTGGATCGCAGAATGGCTCGGCATCGCCCTTCGGCACCACAATGGTTTGCCCGTGGCGCTGGCGCATGGCCACCACCCGGTGGGCCACCAGCATATCGCCAAGCGGAAACAGGATGATATCGCCAATCGCAACCGACGCCGCGCCGAACTCGACCTGCAGCCAGGTGTCGCGGCCGATCAGCGGGCGCATGCTGGTGCCGTGCGGCGCGATCCACGCCGTGACGTGCCTGCGCCGGTAGTCTTCAAATACCAGGCGGCGAGCGTGGTGCTGCCACTTGCGATCAAGTTCAATCATCGCTGGCCTCCAGCCACTGCGTGATGCATTCGGCTGTAGCATCAAGCGTGCCGGTGCGCAGCTTTGCGCAGCGCACTCCGTCGAGCAGGCTCGCGATCCGCGCCAGCCCATCGGCGAAGCCGCGCGAGGCCGCCCAGGTGCCGCGCAGCAGCTCGATCGTGGCGAGCGCGGCCGGCAGCGGTGTGATCGCGGGCGGCTCG
>CALLYN010001074.1 GCA_937858455.1 uncultured Kouleothrix sp. | reverse complement strand
TTTGAGGGTTGGCCCGAGGGTCAGCCACTTCGCCGGGCCAAGGGCAGCCATGTGTACAAGCTGGGCGCCGACGGTACGGTGGCCGCCGCGCCGGAGCGGGTGTGGGCGTGGCAGCTGGCGCGGGCGGCGTATAGCCGCACAGCCGCTGCACTAGCTCGGCGTAGCGTTCGAGATCGGCGCGCGAGCCGGTGTAGCGCCCGCCGTGGGCCACGCGCGTGCGTACGCTGTTGGTGCGCCAGATCACGTCGCGATCGGCCTGGCTCAGGTCGCGGTACAGCATCATCGCGTCGAGCAGGTCTTTCCACTGGACTTTCTTTGGGTCGACATAATCGGCGCGCTGGCCTTCGGGCACGTGCGTGTCGGCGGCGAGCTGCGCGCGAAACGCGTCTTCGAGGGCACCATGGATGCTTTGCAGCGCGCCGCCCAGCAGGTCGGGGTCGTGGCCGGCTTTGGCCAGGCGCTCAAGCCCCAGCTCGAGCTTCGCGTTCACGCTGTTCTCCATCGGTGGCTCCTCGGGGGCTAGCGGCGGCTGCCATACCCTAGCACGAAACCGGCATTCTGGCAACCTGGCGGCGGCGCGATCGGCCATGGAATGCTAATAGGAGCTACGCACGTACGCTCTTTGGCTTCCTCAGTCGGCGAGTTTGAGCCTGCGGCAGCATGGTCTTTCTCCATCTTCTGCATACGATTTTTTCACGCTCCGCGCGGAAAAATCGCATACAATTCTGCCGAAGGCTGAGCACGCCAACTGCGTCAGTCATGTTTGTTTCTGCGATGCACTGCGCGGCCTCGCTCGGCATCGCAGAAACAAAAGGAACGTGATCAAACGGAGTGGCTATAATTGCGCCATACGCGCCGGCGGCGGGCAAACGGGGCCTGTGCGCGGCGCGCAGGAGTAAGCGATATATGGCCGAGCGAGTGCAGGCGGTGTACGCGCGGCTGCGCGATGTGTATGGCTTTCTGGTGCGGCCGCCCGGCGACGACCCGGTGGGCGAGCTGGTGGCCACGATCCTCTCGCAGAGCACGACCGATCTGAACAGCGGCCGGGCTTACGAGCGGCTGCGGGCACTATACCCACATTGGGAAGAGCTGCTGGATGCGTCAGAGGACGAGATCTACGAGGCGATCAAGCCGGCCGGGCTAGGCCGCATGAAGGCGCCGCGGATCAAGCGGACGCTCCGCGAGATCGTGCGGCGGCGGGGCGAGCTGCGGCTCGACTTCCTGGCCGGCCTGCCGCTGCCCGAGGCCAAGCGCTGGCTGACCGCGCTCGACGGGATTGGGCCGAAGACGGCGGCATGCGTGCTGCTGTTCGCGCTTGGCCGGCCGGCGCTGCCAGTCGACACGCACGTGCACCGTGTAGCCGGGCGGCTAGGGCTGATCGGCCCGCGCGTGAGCGCCGAGCTGGCGCATGAACAGCTTGAGGCCGCGCTGGCGCCCGAGCAGATCTACACCTTTCACATCGCCATGATCAGGCACGGCCGGCAGGTGTGCCACGCCCAGCGCCCGGCCTGCGCGGCGTGCCCGCTGCGCGACCTGTGCGACTTCTACCGGTTCGCTTCCATCCAGGGCACGGCGTAGTCGATCAGCGCGCGCTGGGGCATAAGCAGGGCCGTGGCGGCGCCGACGCTGCCCTGGCGCACCAGGCCGGTGTCGCGGGCGAAGTCGCCGCCGATCGCCGGGAAGTCGTCGGAGTCGAACACGATATCGTCGTAGGCGGCCCACTGGCGCCGGCCATCCAGCATCACCGGGGCGTGGCGGGTCTCGGGGCCTTTGCCGAAGAAGTTCGCGCGGTATTCGGCCAGGTGCAGCGAGGTGTTGTTGCCGTGCCCGACGCCGAGCAGCAGCACGTGGCCGCCCAGATCGTAGATCCGCGCGAGCGGCGAGGTTTCGCCCAGGCCGTTGCTGAGCGCGTGGCCGCCGGTGATCGGCGCGGCATGGCGGCCCCAGGCGGCGAACGAGTCGCTCGGGTGGGCGCTGCGCAGCACCCCCGCGCCCTTGCGGAAGGTCTCGGCGATCGCGCCCATCTGGCGCGTCGGCGTCAGGTCGGGGTCGTAGGCCGGCATGGCCGCGCGGATCGGCTCCCACCAGGCTTCGGGCACGGGCGGGTTCTGCCACACACCGGGATTCGAGAGGTCGGAGCTGTGCGTCGGCATCACCAGCGTGCCCTCGGCGCCGAGCAGGTTTTGGAGCGCCAGGATCACCGCAACCGGCCCGCCGCAGACCCAGCCGAGCCGGCTGAGCGACGAGTGCACCAGCAGGGTCATGCCCGGCTGCACGCCCAGCGCCCGAAGGTCGGCGATCAGCGACGCCGTGGTGACGGGGCCGCTCTGATGCGCCTGAATGACATCGGCTTCGCTCATACCGCTTTTTCTTTCACGGGGCGCGGCGGCTAGCGGGCCGGAGCGCGCTCATGGCCGAACGCGCCGACCTGCTCGATGTACTCGAGGCTCTGGTGGCGGAAGTAGGCGTTGTACAGCTCGGCGTAGTGGCCGCCGCGCGCCAGCAGCTCGTCGTGGCTGCCCTGCTCGATGATCCGCCCGGCCTGCATCACGATGATCCGATCGGCGGCGCGCACGGTCGAGAGCCGGTGGGCGATGATTATGCTGGTGCGCTGGCGCATGATCATGTCGAGGCCCTCCTGGATCTGCGCCTCGGTGAACGGGTCGATGCTGGCGGTAGCCTCGTCGAGGATGAAGATCGACGGATCCTGCAGCAGCACGCGCGCGAGCGCCACCAGCTGGCGCTGGCCGAGCGAGAGCCGCGCGCCGCGCTCGCCCACATCGGTTTCGAGGCCGCGCGGCAGGTCGTCGATCCACTCGCCGCCGCCGAGCTTGTGGGCGGCCTGGGCCACGTCGGCGTCGCTGGCGTTGGGGCGGCCGTAGCGGATATTCTCGGCGACGCTGCCCGAGAACAGAAACGGCACCTGCGGCACCAGCCCAAGCTGGCCTCGGTACTGGGCCAGGCTGAGCGTGCGGATGTCGCGGCCGTCGATCAGGATGCGCCCGCCCTGAAACTCGTAGAAGCGCGTGATCAGCCGCGCCAGGCTCGATTTCCCCGCGCCCGTATGCCCGACAATCGCCAGTGTTTCGCCCGGGCGAATGTGCAGGTCGAAGCCTCTGAGGACGAAGGATGAATGATGATCGTCGATGTCGGTCGCGTGTGCGATCGTGCCTTCGCCGGCTTGGTCGTTCTGCTTTGATGGGTCGCCGTAGCTGAACGAAACGTGCTCGAAGGCGATCTCGCCGCGCAGCCGCGGCAGCGCGACCGCGTCGGTCTGCACGACCCTCGGCTCGGCGTCGATCAGCGCGAACACGCGCTCGCTGGCCGAGAGGCCCTGCTGGAACTGGCTCCAGAACGAGGCGATGCTGGTGAGCGGGTACAGAAAAATATTCAGCGTCTGCACGAACAGGTACCACTCGCCGCTGGTGAGCGTGCCGCCGAGCACGCGCCGGCCGCCGTAGTACACCACCAGCGTCGTGACCACGCCGCTGATAATATCGAGCGTTGGGAAGATCGTGTTGAGCACCAGGCCGCGCAGCAGCCGCACGCGGTAGGCCAGCGCGTTGGTCTTGCGGAAATCGTCGTAGATCGCCGCCTCCTGGCGGAAGCTCTTGGCCACCGCAATACCGCTCACCGTCTCTTGGATGGCGGCGTTGACTTCGGCGGTGGCGCGCTGGCCGCGCTGGGTGCTCCAGCGCGCGATCCGGCGAAAGCTGAGCGCGGCGGCGAACACCACCGGTGTGACGGCCAGCACCAGCAGGGCCAGGCTCACGTTGATCGTGAACAGCACGATCGTGATGATCAGCACCAGCAGGAACTGGCTGATCAGGTCGATCGTCAGCGTGACCACGTTCGAGAAATCCTGGGTGTCGGATGTCACGCGGCTGACGATCTTGCCCGAAGAGAACCGGTCGTAGAACGACATGTCGCGCTCGATCACCGCCGCGAATGCGTCTTCGCGCAGCTTCAGCACCACGTTGCCCACCACGCGCGCGGCCAGCGTCTGGCGGATGAAGTTGAAGAACCAGCCGAGCGAGCCGAGCACCAGCACGGCGCCGCCGAGCGCGAGCGCCAGCTGGGTGGCGGGGTTGCCGGCCAGCGCGTCGATGCCGCGCGAGATGATCACCGGGATGATCGTTTCGGCCAGGGTGCCGAGCGCGACCATACCGGCGACGATCGCCATGGTGCGGGTGTGCGGGCGGAAGTACGTGCCGATGCGGCGCACCAGCGCGCTGTCGCGGTAGTTGCGGTCGTAGTCTTCGGCCTCGAGGCCGTCGAGCACAAATCCCATAGAGCGTATCCCTTATGCGTTTGCCGGCGGCCTCGGCAGAGCGGCGTGGGTCAGGCGCTTTCGAGCAGGTGCTCGCGCAGGAGCGCTACCTGCTCGGCGCTGACGCCGAGCGTGGCGATGTACTGGCTCAGGCCGCCGTAGTGCGCGCCGATATGCGCCAGCACGTGCAGCATGGTTTCGCGCGGCGACTGCACCATGCGGTCGTAGCGCGCGTGGTTTTCGGCGGCGACCGACGGCCGCTCGAGCGCGAACAGCGGCGCGAGGCGGGCGTGGCTCAGCGCGTAGTCGTCGGCGATGGTTGCAGGCTCGACCCCCAGCGCGCCGAGCGTCAGCGCGATCACCAGGCCGGTGCGGTCCTTGCCGACGGCGCAGTGCACCAGCAGGGGCGCGGTGGCGGCGCCGGCGATCGTCGCCAGGATCGCGCGCAGCTGGGGCTGGCAGCCGTCGACGTAGCGGGTGTAGAGCTCTTCGAGCGTATCGGCCGGCGCGTCGATCGTTGGCGCGGCCTCGTCGTCGAATAGTGGCAGGTTGCGATAGATCATCCCGCTGGCGGCGGCGAACACATTTGGCCTCTGGCTGGCCTCGGAGGGCCGGCGCAGGTCGATGATCGTGCGCAGGCCGTGGCCGCGCAGCGCCTGCTGGCCGGCGGGCGTCAGCGCGTGAAGGCTATCGGAGCGCAGCAGCCGGCGCCAGCGCACGCGCTGGCCATCGGCGGTGATGTAGCCGCCCACATCGCGGATGTTGTAGCTGCCTTCCAGGGCAAGGTGGCGTTCGAGGGCGTTCTGGTCGGTCATTCTCTATGCTCCATCGTGATCGGCCGGCTGAGGTGCGGCGGGCTTGGCGCGCTCGTAGTGCGCGAAGATTCGGCGGTAGGCCTCGCTGGAGGCAATCAGCTCGTCGTGGGTGCCCTGGGCCACCAGCCGGCCACGCCGCAGCACCAGGATGCGGTCGGCCCAGCGGATCTGCGAGATCCGGTGGGTGATCAGCAGGGTGGTGCGGCCTTGCTGGATGCGGCGCATGGCCTGCTGGATCAGGTCTTCGGTGGCGCTGTCGATCGCGCTGGTCGAGTCGTCGAGGATCAGGATGCGCGGGTTGGTGAGGAACGCGCGCGCGATCGCGATGCGCTGGCGCTGGCCGCCCGAGAGCGTCACGCCGCGCTCGCCAATCACCGTATCGTAGCCCTCGGGCATCTGCATAATGAAGTCGTGCGCCTGGGCCTCGCGCGCGGCCTGCTCGATCTGCTCGCGGGTAGCGCTGCCTGCCGCGCCAAAGCCGATGTTTTCGGCGATCGAGCGCGAGAACAGGAAGATATCCTGCTCGATCGTCGAGATCTGCGAGCGCAGCGACTGCAGGCTCCACGCGCGCACGTCGACGCCGTCGATCAGCACCTGCCCGCCCGACGCGTCGTAGGTGCGATTCACCAGCTTGGTGAGCGTCGTTTTGCCGCTGCCGGTCTGCCCGACGATCGCGATCGTTTCGCCGGGGCTGGCGGTGA
>CALLYN010001073.1 GCA_937858455.1 uncultured Kouleothrix sp. | reverse complement strand
ATACTTGGAGGGACGAAGTCCCTCCAAACCACCCTTTTCAAACAGCTTCTCAGAGATTGTCTGAGAAGTAACCACCAAGACACGAAGACACCTCGATCGAGTATAGCGTATGAGCGCTTGGTGCTTTGGTGCCTTGGTGGTACACCGGCTTTTCAAACAGCCTCCCAGGGCGCCAAATCGCCCGCCGGCGCGCCCAAGGCATGCGCGCAGGGCATCGCTCGCCGGCACGGCGCTTTTTCAGCCTGCGGCGCGCCAGCGCCAGCGGCCGGTTTCCCGCATCCGGGCCGGGTGCGGCACGCGAAATCACCACCCGAGGTTGTTTTTCCTTCACTCCTACGCTGCGGGCGAACCCTATACTGAACGTATTGTTTCACGCGCCACAACGCTGCCGCAGTGTGTTCCACGCGCCCTGGATGCAATCGCGCCGCCGCTGCGGCGCTTTACAAGCCCTTGGAGGAAGCCAATGCACGGGACATGGGTGACAATAGAAGGAAACGAAGCCGCCGCGCGGATCGCGCACAAGCTCAGCGAGGTGATCGCGATCTACCCGATCACGCCATCGACGCCGATGGGCGAGCTGGCCGACGCATGGTCGGCGGTGGGGCAGCCGAACCTGTGGGGCACCGTGCCGCAGGTGATCGAGATGCAGTCGGAAGGCGGCGCGGCCGGCGCGGTGCACGGCGCCCTGCAGACGGGCGCGCTTACCACGACATTCACCGCATCGCAGGGCTTGCTGCTGATGATCCCGAACATGTATAAGATCGCCGGCGAGCTGACATCGGCGGTGTTTCACGTGGCCGCGCGCGCCCTCGCCGCGCAGGGCCTCTCGATCTTCGGCGATCACTCCGACGTGATGGCGGTGCGCCAGACCGGCTGGGCGCTGCTGTCGTCGCACTCGGTGCAAGAGGCCCAGGATATGGCGCTGATCGCCCACGCCGCTACGCTCGAGGCGCGCCTGCCCTTCATGCACTTCTTCGACGGCTACCGCATCTCGCACGAGATCAATAAGATCGAGCAGATCGACGACGCGGGCATCCGCGCGATGATCGACGACGCGCTGGTGCAGGCCCACCGCGCGCGCGGGCTATCGCCCGAGCACCCGAGCATCCGCGGCACCGCCCAGAACCCCGACGTGTACTTCCAGGCCCGCGAGACGGTCAACCCGTTCTACGCCGCCTGCCCGGCGATTGTGCAGAAATACATGGATCGGCTGGCCGCGATCACCGGCCGCCAGTATCACCTGTTCGACTACTCGGGCGCGCCCGATGCCGAGCGCGTGATCGTGGCCATGGGCTCGGGCGCCGAGGCCGCCGCCGCCACCGCCGACTACCTGAACGCGCACGGCGAGAAGGTCGGCGTGGTGAAGGTGCACCTGTTCCGGCCGTTCTCGGTGGCGCACTTCGTGGCCGCGCTGCCGCCAACCGTCAAGGCGATCGCGGTGCTCGACCGCACCAAAGAGCCCGGCAGCGCCGGCGAGCCGCTGTACCTCGACGTGGTGGCGGCGCTGAGTGAGGCCGCCAGGAGTCGGGGTGCGGCAGCCGAAGGCGATCCGTCGCAGGCCTCGGCCCCCAGCCTTCTGCCCCTGGTGATCGGCGGGCGCTACGGCCTCTCCTCCAAAGAATTCACGCCGGCTATGGTCAAGGCCGTGTTCGACGAGCTGGCCCAGCCGCAGCCCAAGCCGCACTTCACCGTCGGCATCAACGACGACGTGAGCCACACCAGCCTGGCCTACGACCCCGGCTTCACAATCGAGCAGAGCGACACCGTGCGCTGCGTGTTCTGGGGCCTCGGCGCCGACGGCACGGTGGGCGCCAACAAGAACTCGATCAAGATTATCGGCGAGGAGACGCCCAACCACGCCCAGGGCTACTTCGTCTACGACTCGAAGAAATCCGGCTCGGTCACCACCTCGTTCCTGCGCTTCGGGCCGCACGCCATCCGCGCGCCCTACCTGATCGACCAGGCCCAGTTCGTGGCCTGCAGCCAGTTCGTGTTCCTCGAGCGCTTCGACGTGCTGAAGTACGCCGCGCCCGGCGCCGTGTTCCTGCTGAATAGCACCTTCGGCCCCGACACCGTGTGGGAGCAGCTGCCGGCCGAGGTGCAGGCCACCATCCTCGAGCGCCAGCTGCACCTGTACGTGATCGACGCCACCAAGGTCGCCCGCGCCACCGGCATGGGCGGCCGCGTCAACACGATCATGCAGACGGCGTTCTTCGCGATCAGCGGCGTGCTGCCGCGCGAGCAGGCGATCGAGGAGATCAAGCGCAGCATCAAGAAGACCTACGGCAAACGCGGCGCCGCCGTCGTCGAGCAAAACTACCGCGCCGTCGACGAGACGCTGGCGCACCTGTACGAGGTGCCGGTGCTGGCCGGCGCCGATAGCGGCGGCACGGACGCTGGCCAGACGCACCGCCGCCCGCCCGTGCCTGCGACGGCGCCCACGTTCG
>CALLYN010001072.1 GCA_937858455.1 uncultured Kouleothrix sp. | reverse complement strand
AGGCGGCGCCCATGCGCCGCGCCAGCTCGCGGTCGGCGGCCAGCCGCCGCAAATGCGCGGTCAGCGCGTCTACGTCGCCCCAGCCAAACGTCAGGCCGTTGGCCGGCTCGTCCACCAGCTCGGCCGTGCCGCCAGTGCGCGTCACTACCAGCGGCAGCCCGGCCGCCAGCGCCTCGAGTGTGGCCACGCTCATGCCCTCGTTGTAGGAAGGCAGCACAAACGCGTGCGCCGCCGCGTAGCGCTCGGCTAGTGCCTCGCGCGGCACGTAGCCCGCGAAGCTCACTTGCTCGGCCACGCCCAGCCGCCGCGCCAGCGCCGCATAGCTGGCCTGCGCGTCGCCGGTGCCCACCAGCTCGGCGCGCACGTCCAGCCCCTCGGTGGCCAGCCGGGCAATCGCCTCGATCAGCTGGGGCTGGCCCTTGCGCTCGATCAGCCGCGCCACGCAGATCAGCCGCAGCGGCCCGCCTTCGGCGATCGGCGCCGGCCGAAAGGCCGCCAGGTCGACGCCATTCGGCACCAGCATCACCGGCACGCGCGCGTCGACCGCGCCGATCATCTCGGCCTCGCGCGCGCACTTGGCCACCACAACCTCGGCGCCACGCCAGATCGCGCGGATGGCCGGCGTCAGCACGGGGTAGAGCGCGCCGTAGCGCCGCTCGAAGCCGGGGATGTCGGGGCCGCACACCCGCACGATGTAGCGCAAGCCCAGGCGCCGCCGCAGCGCCAGCGCCACCCCACCGGCCGGAACCGCGCTCCAGGCCATGCACAGGTCGTACGGCTGGGCGCGGTGCAGCCGCGCCGCCAGCAGCAGCGCGCGCGCCGCGTAGGCCAGCAGCTCGCGGTTCGACGAGTGGTGCAGGTTCTGGTTGTTCACCGGCACCTTGAACACGCGCACCCGCCCGGCCTCCTCGGCCTGCTCGGGCGCGCGGCCAAGCGCCGAGGTAATCAGATCGATCGTCAGCTCGGGCGCTTGCGCCAGCTCGCGCACAATCGCGCGGTTCACCGTTCCGGTGCCGCCGCCCAACGGCGGATACTCGTTGTTCAGCATGAGGATGCGCATCAGCTCCGCCCGCCGCTGACCCGCCGCACAATATACAGCGGCCGCCGCTTCACTTCCTCGAAGATCCGCCCGACATACTCGCCAATCACGCCAATGGTGATCAGCTGCATGCCCGCCAGGAAAAAGATCGCCACCACCAGCGTAGCAAAGCCCGGCGGGTTCAAGCCGACTGTCAGCTTCTTGATCGCGTAGAACAGCGCCAGAACGATCGACATGAGCGATACCGCCAGGCCAAGCATGGTGATCACCCGCAGCGGCACATAGCTGAACGACACCAGCCCATCCAGCGCCAGGTACATCAACCGCGTGAAGGTGAACTTGGGCCGCCCGGCGTGGCGCGCGTGGCGCTCGTACGCCAGGCCCACCTGGTCGAGGCCAACCCAGCTGCGGATGCCGCGCACGAAGCGGTTGCGCTCGGGCATGCCCACCAGCAGGTCCACCACCCGCCGGTCCATGATGCAGAAGTCGCCGGCGTCAAGCGGGATCTCGATATTCGCCACCCGCTGCAGTATCCGGTAGAACGCCGCGTAGGCCGCGCGCTTGAGCATGTTCTCTTTGCGGCCCTCGCGGATGGCGTACACCACGTCGTGGCCCTCGCGCCACTTGCCGATGAACTCTGGCAGCACCTCGGGCGGATCCTGCAGGTCGGCGTCCATCACAATCACGCCGTCGCCGCGCGCGTGGTCGAGCCCGGCGCTGATGGCGATCTGGTGGCCAAAATTGCGCGCAAGCTCCACCGCCCGCACGCGCGGGTCGGCGTTGGCGAAGCTGCGCAGCAGCGGGAGGCTCGCGTCGTGGCTGCCGTCGTCGACAAAGATGATCTCGTAGCTGCCGCCGGCCGCAGGCAGCACGGCGCTCAGGCGGCTGTACAGCTCGCGCAGGTTGTCTTCTTCGTTGAACACCGGGATCACCACCGAAAGCTCGGGGCGCTCGGGCTCGGCGGTTTCCGGCGCGCCGATCGCGCCGAATAGCGGCGCGCCGCCGAGCGCCACCCAGTCACCGCACGCTGCGGTTCCGTCGTACGTCGTGTACTCGCCGCAGTTGTCGGTCAGGAAGGTGGGGTCGCCGCCGTTGTCCTGCGTGCGCCACACCTGCTGGCCGCCGATGAACTCGGTGCTCTGCGCGTCCGGCGACGGGTCGGCGATGAGCGGCGCGTAGTCGGCGAGCACGTTGTGGTCGGTGGAGGTGATGACCTCGACGCCGTCGGAGAGGAACTCGTAGATGCGATCGTGCATGGGCACGTGCGAGTCGGACGACATGTGCGCGTGGACGTGGAAGTCGGCGCCCACCGGTGACCGATCAGCGGGCGCTGCCCGATGCAGCACTGCCCGACCGCGAGCGGCGCGGGCTTGCGGTGCCGGTAGAACTCGACGTACTGCGGCGGCAG
>CALLYN010001071.1 GCA_937858455.1 uncultured Kouleothrix sp. | reverse complement strand
GCAGGATGGGCCCGCCGGCGGACAGCGCATAGGCCGTGCTGCCGGTGGGCGTGGCGACGATGAGGCCGTCGGCGCGCATGTTGGCGACGAAGTCGCCGTCGATCTCGACCTTCAGCTCCACCATGCTGGCGGTGGCGCCGCGGCTCACCACCACGTCGTTCATCGACAGGCCCTCGAAGATCCGCTCGCCGCGGTAGTACTTGTCAATGCGCCGCCCGCCGGTGCTGAGCGACGCGCCCGACCCGCAGGCGGCCCAGCGGCTCTGGCAGTTTCTGGCCGAGCATACCTACCAGCAGCGCGGCGGCACTTTTCATCTCGACTGGTCGTTTCACCTGTACGCCGCCAAATTTGGCCTGGGCGCGCCGCTGGCCCCCAGCGACCCGACGCCCATCCAGGCCGATGGCCGCACGTATGACTATCAGCCGTTCGCGCGCGACACGATCTGCAACGAGGGCCGCAACTGGGATGCCGTGCAGAGCCTGAATGCCATGCTCGGCGCCTCGGTGCCGGCCGGCGGGCTGGCGCGCGCGCTGATTGAGGCCGGCTACCGCGCGAGCCTGGCGGCCAGCGCCACGCGCGTGCCGGCCAAGGGCAACCAGGCCTTTCACCCCGACTGGACGTTTCACCAGGTGGCGCTGCAGGCCCGGCTCGGCCCGCCGATCGGCGGCAACTATGCCACCGCCGATGGCAAGTACGCTGTGCAGGTGTTTGCCGGCGATACGCTCTACACGCCGCGCAGCGAGATCACTCGCTGCCGCCGCCTGAGCGAGACGCCCGCCAGCGACCCGGCCTACGCTGCGATCTGGGCCGAAACCTACGCCGCGATTGGCGCGCCATACGACGCGAATGCGCCATTTCAGCAGTTCGCAGCGGCCAACAAGCTTGGCGCGCCGCTTGGCCCGCCCCGCCCGGTGGCGTTCGAGGGCGCCAGCTACACCGTGCAGGTGTTCGCGCTCGATACGCTCTACGCCGCCGCCGACGGCGCGATCAAGCGCCTGAGCGCGCTGCCGCTGCCGGCCGCCGTGGCCGCCTGGCAGCCTAAGCCCGTGGCGCCACCGCCGCCACCGCCGCCGCCCGGCGGCATGCCCGAGCGCGCGAGCCGGCTGGCGAATCTGGCGATTGGCTTGCTCGGCAGCGACGCCGACGACCTGGCCAGGTTCCCGCAGCTGAGCAAGTTCGCCCCCGACCGCGACATCGTCTGCGCCGACCTGGTCACCTTCTGCCTGAGCGAGGTTGGCGTCAAGCTCTGGGGCAATGTCGCCGATCCGACTGGCTCGGGGCGCACCGGGCCGCGCGCGGCCAACTACTACCGCCCCGACCCGGCTAACCAGGGCATGCTGCGCGAGGTGACGAACGAAAGCACCTGGCTGCCCGGCGACATCCTGATCTACGGCAAGCGCGATCTGTCGGTCGACCGCGCCTACCACGTGAATCTGTATGTCGGCCCGTTCACCCACGAGGGCCGCGCCCGCGACGTGGTGAACTCCAGCCTTGGCGACCCGCTCGTGATTGCGCTGAACAAAGAGCGCTGCGTCGAGACGCACTGCTCGGTCGACTACACCTGGACGCGGCGCGTGCGTGTGATCGAGCTGGAGCGCGAGTTTGGCGGCTAGCCGCCTCGCGCAGCCTGGCCCTGGCCGGCCGCCATGTAACCCGGGGCCCGGCGTATCGTATATCTTTAGAGCCTGTTTGAAAGGGGGTGCGCGAGGGGCTATGCCCCTCGCACTTCCCTTCTCAAACAACTTCCTAGGAGTGGAGCTACGCACTTGCGCTACAGAGATAGAGTAGCGCTCTGCCTTCGGCAGAGCGCGCCAACTGCCTAAGCCCTAATCGTATAGAGCGATCGTCGACGCGACTGTTCAACAAGAACTGAAGGAGCCAGCATATGGACATTGGCAAAGCATTCAGCTTCGTATTCGAGGACGAGGAGTGGGTCGGCAAGGTGCTGATCGGCGGACTGATCTCGCTGATCCCGCTGATCGGCCAGCTGGCGGTGCTGGGCTATGCGCTGAAGGTCGCGCAGAATGTGGCGCAGGGCAACCCGCGCCCGCTGCCGCGCTGGAATGAGTTTGGCGACCATCTGATGCGCGGCCTGTACGATTTCGTGATCCGGCTGGTGTACGCGCTTCCGGTGGTCGTGCTGGGCCTGCTGTTTGGCTGTGTCGCGGCGTTCTCGGGCGGCGCGGCATCGAGCCAGCGCGGGCAGCAGCAGGTGGGCGCGCTGTTTGGTGTGCTGGGTATCTGCCTGGTGCCGCTGATGATCGTGCTTGGCCTGGCGCTGAGCCTGCTGAGCTTCGCTGCGCTGGCGCGCTTTATCGCCACGAACAACCTTGGGCAGGCGCTGCGCGTCGGCGAGGTCGTGGCGATCGTGCGCCGGAGCATTGGCGCGTGGGCCATGGTGTTGGTGGTGGCGATCCTGGCCGGCATGGTCGGCGGCCTTGGCGCGATCGCCTGCGGCTTCGGCGCGCTGTTCACCAGCTTCTACGCCCAGTGCGTGATCGGCCACGCGCTTGGCCAGACTGCTGTGCAGCAGGGGTTGGCGGGGGCCGCGCCGCAAGCCTACAGCTACGGCCCACCGCCTATGCAGTAGCGCCGGCTACCACTCGCAGACGAAAAGCTGCTCGTCGCGCCGCAGGTCGGCCGGCCAGGCGCCGCCGCTGGGCGCGCCGCGCGG
>CALLYN010001070.1 GCA_937858455.1 uncultured Kouleothrix sp. | reverse complement strand
GCCCGCGCGCCGCCGCCACAATGCCGAAGCCGCCACACCAGGCCTGCGCGCCGCGCAGCCCCAGCAGCGCCACGCCGGCAGGCTCGCCGCCCAGCAGCACCACCAGCGAGCGGTGCAGGTCGATATTCTCGCCGGCAATACGGTCGGAAAGCAGGCTGGCGGTGACGCGCATCGCGTAGCGGTAGCCCTCGAACGCACGGGTAAACAGATCGGCCAGCGCATCAAGCGTAAACGCCGACGCCGGAACGAATTGCTGCGTGTCAGTCATAGCACTACCTTTCGTTAGGTTTGCATCGTTTCTCAGAATTTCGGCCTGCCACTGCGCCGGCGCAGTTTATCGTACCGCTGCGTAAGGCTCGATTCGCGCCGATCTGACAGAAAGTATAGCATTGCATTTGCCGCATCTTACAGACGCGCGTAAACGATAAACATAGTGGATGGCCGTTGCCAGTAGCTATTCGCCGCGCCTTTGCCGCGCCAAGGTTGATCGAAACACCATGTTTGTGCCGATAGACATCCATTTTAATACCGTGCTCGGGTTTACCTGCGGCCTGATCAGCATTGTGGTTGGCCTGGCGACAATGTTGCTGGTGCTGTGGCAAGGATCAGGTCAGCGCAACAACCTATTCATGGCCAGCTACATGGCCACTGTCACCACCTGGGGATTGGCGGGCTTTCTGCTGAGCCTGGCGGTGCTGCTTGGCCGCTCCCCAACCTTCTACATCTTTGTGCTGGCCTTCACCATCGCGCTTAATGGCATCGCCACCTTTGCGCTGGCCGCGCACTACACTGGCCTCTGGGATCGGCCGATCGCGCGCGGGCTCACCGGCCTGGGCCTGCTGCTGCTGCTGTTTGTCACGCCGGCGCTGTTCAATGGGCAAGTGCTCACGTTCGAGTCGCTCAGCGCCGACGGGCGCTATGTGATTCAGTATACGCAGGTAGGCCTGCCGCTGCTTGGCGTCGTCGGGCTGTTTCACCTTGCGGCACTCGGCTGCATTCTGGCGAACCGGCGTGGCCGCGCCCGCCATATTCTGCTGGGCAGCGTGCTCACCGCCTGCGCTGTGCTCGTCAATACGCTGCCAGTGATCAACACCTACTCGACCGACGCGCTGCTGGCGGCGATCGCCAGCATCCTGTTCGCGCGGGCGATCCTGCGCGAGCAGCTGTTCAACCCGCTGCTGTCGGCCAATGCCTACCTGGCGGACAGCAACGCCCAGCTGCTCGAGCTAAGCAATGGGCTGCAGCGCACCACCGAAGAGCTGCAGCGCGCCAAGGAGGCCGCCGAGGCCGCCAACCGCGCCAAAAGCACGTTTCTGGCAAATATGAGCCACGAGCTGCGCACGCCGCTCACCGCCATCCTCGGCTACAGCGACCTGATGGAAGAGCAGCTGCAGGCGCTCGGCCAGATCGATCTGGTAGGCGACCTGAATAAAATCCAGATCTCGGGCCGCCACCTGCTGGCGCTGATCAGCGATATCCTCGATCTCTCGAAAGTCGAGGCCGGCAAGATCGAGCTACAGTCCGCGCCGGTCGATACCCGCGATCTGATGTACGAGGTCACCACCGCCATGGCCTCGCTTGCGCGCCAGCACGGCAACACGCTGAGCGTCGACTGCCCGCGCGAGATCGGGCCGATGTTCACCGACAAGACCAAGCTGCGCCAGGTGCTGTTCAACCTGCTTGGCAACGCCTGCAAGTTCACCCACCAGGGGCGCATCCACCTGAAAGTGCGGCGCCTGCCGGCCGCACCCGGCAGCAGCTTGCCCGAATGGATACAGTTTACGATCACCGACACGGGCATTGGCATGTCGCCCGACCAGATCAAAGGGCTGTTTCAAGCTTTCACACAGCTGAACAAAGGCGGCGAGCGCTTGTATGGCGGCAGCGGCCTGGGCCTGGCGCTCAGCCGCCACTACTGCCATATGCTCGGCGGCGACCTCCAGGCCAGCAGTATTATCGGCGAAGGTTCGACATTCACGATTACGCTGCCAGTAGCAATTGGCACGCCCAACCAGGCCGCCGAGGCCGAGGCGCATGTGGTATAGTATAGCCGAGCATTCGAAAAGGCACCGGCCCGGCCCCACGCCGCCGCGGCCGCACGGGCCACCCCAGGCCCCCCCGGAGAACACACATGCGACGACACCTCTGGCTCTGCATTCCCGCTGTGCTGCTGAGTGCCTGTGGCGGTGGCGAGGCCGCGACTGCGCCCACCGCCGCGCCGGTAGCCACGCTCGCGCCGATCGCCACCGACGACCCGAGCCTGTTCCGCGCTGAGCCAACCGCCGAGCCATCGCCAACCGCCGCGCCCGCGCCGAGGTGGCCCACAGTTCGTATGTTCTCCTCGATACGTCGGTTGTCATTGACGGGCGTATCGCAGACATCGCCCAGACCGGCTTCGTCGAGCGCACCCTGCTCCAGACGCGCAGCTCGGCCATGTCCCCCGCGAAGAACCAGGACTGCGGCGCGAACTTGCCGATGTGAAGCGGCCCCGATGCCGACAGGTCCTCCGCGCTGGTCCGCTCGGCCCGCGCGTGGTAGGCGTCGATGTAGAAGCGGTAGAGATCGTCCTGCTCGACGCTGCCGATGATCCGATCCATGATCGCTACCGCCTCGACCGGATAGTCGCCCGAGGCGCTCTCCGCCGACAGCATCACCGCATCCGCACCATCATAGA
>CALLYN010001069.1 GCA_937858455.1 uncultured Kouleothrix sp. | reverse complement strand
ATTGTCGGGCGGCTACGTCTCGTTGTCCACCCCTCCCCATTTACGGATAGACACTTAGGGCTTACGCACCTGGCGCGCTCAGCCTTCGGCAGAGCGGTACTATCTTGTTTATTGTGTGCGGTTTTCCGCGCTCCGCGCGGAAAACCGCACACAAAGATGGTAGGTGCCATACACCGAAGTATTGTGGTTG
The DNA here is from genome assembly GCA_937858455.1 of uncultured Kouleothrix sp. Classification (GTDB taxonomy): domain Bacteria; phylum Chloroflexota; class Chloroflexia; order Chloroflexales; family Roseiflexaceae; genus Kouleothrix. The sequence goes on along the minus strand of CALLYN010001069.1, from coordinate 4,046 downwards.
ACGCTCACCGCCGCGATGTGACTCATGGCACGCTCCTACGCGCCTGGCACGACGCCAAGCGCCCAGCAGTAAAAGCTCAGCTCGTCGACATCCTGCGCGATCAGCGCGGCGAGCGTGGTGCCGCCGCCGTGCCCCGATTCGCGCAGCGGCAGCAGCAGAAACGGCCCGCCGCGCGCGCCTTCGGCCTGCAGCCGCGCCACCATCTTCGGCGGGTCGTACGGCGGCGCGAGCTGGTCGTTCAGCGCAGCCGCGAATAGCATCGCCGGGTACTGGCGATCGGCCCGCACATTGTGGTATGGCGAGTAGCCCGCCAGGTACGGCCCTTCGACCGGGTCGTCGGGCGAGCCGTACTCGCTCGCCGCCGCGCCAAGGTGGCGGAACTGCGGAAAGTGCAGCATGTCGAGCAGCGGCGCGCGGCAAAACACAGCGCCGAAAGCATCGGGCGCCTGCAGCGCCGCCACTGCCACCAGCAGGCCACCGTTGCTGTTGCCGCGCGAGGCCAGCCGCGCCGGCGTGGTGTAGCCCGCCGCCACAAGCCAGCGCGCGGCGGCGATGTAGTCGTCAAACGCGTTCTGCCGCAGCGTCTTGATCGCGGCCTGGTGCCAGGCGCGGCCGTACTCGCCGCCGCCGCGCACATTCGCGAAGGCTAGCACGCCGCCTAGCTTCAGCCAGGCGGCATGGAGCGCCGTAAAGCGCGGCTCAACAGAGATATTAAAGCCGCCGTAGCCGCTCAGGCGTACCGGCTGGCGCCCATCGCGCGGCATGTCGCTGCGGTGGACAATGAACATCGACACGCGCGTGCCGTCGCGCGATTCGTACCACACCTGGTCGGTGGCGTACGCCGCCGCGTCGAGCCCGACGTCGGGCACGTGGTACGGCAGCAGCCGATCGGCGGCGTAGTCGTAGCGATAGATCGAAGGCGGCTGCACGTACGACTGAAAGTTCAGCCACACTTCGTCGCCGCCCCACGCGCCGGACACGCCGCTGACCACGCCTTCGCCCTCGTTGCGATTCACCGAGCCAAGCGCCGGCAGCGCCAGCTCGCGCAGATAAGCTCCGTCCTCGGCGTAGATCTGCACGCGGTGCGACGCTGCACGCGAGTAGACGGCATAGATCCGGCCGCCGACGCCCGCCACGGTCTGCAGCGTGTCGGCGCCCTCGGCGATGATCGTCGTCCACTCGGCCGGCGCAGCCAGCGGCGCGACGCACGCGCGCCCGCGCGGCGCGTCGAGGTCGGTGTGGATCAGCAGCTGCTCGCCGATCACCTGCACCTGGTTGATCGCGCGCATGCCCGGCGCCACCGGCAGCAGCGCGCCGTCGGCAAGCCTCAGCAGGTACACGCTGTTGGCGTGCACGAAATCCCACTTGTACAGCACGGCAAAGCGACCGCACTCGCTCACTTTCACCGTGCACCAATACTCCTTCACGCGCTCGTCGCCGAACACCTTGCGCGCCGGCGCGCCCGAGCCGACGCGGTGCTCGTAGACTGCGTGCCAGTGCGCTTCTTCGCCGGCGGGCACTTCGCCCGGCTCGGGGTTCGCGGCGTAGAAGAAGCCAGCGCTATCGGGCCGCCACGCGAGCGATTCGTGGGCGGTGCCGCGCGGCCGGTCGGTCAGCAGCTGCCCGGTCGCAACGTCGAGCAGCTGGATCGTCGCGCCGTGGGTGCTGCCGCTGGCCCTGCCGAGCGCCACCAGCGCGCCGTCGGGCGATGGCGCCGCAAACACCAGCACTTCGCCGCTCGGCCAGGTGTTGGGGTCGATCAGCGCCTCGGCCGGCGCGCCGGCGTGGCGGCGGATCATCAGCACAAGCTTGTCGTCGCTCGCGCCGGCATACCAGAAGAACTCGCGCCCGCCCGGCGCGGTGCGGATTGGCAGCGCGCGCCGCTCGTAGCGCGCGGCGCGCGCCACTTCGGCGTGCATCTGCTCACGCGCGGGCACGGCATCCAGCACCGCGCGCGCGGCGGCCTCCTGCGCGCCGAGCCATGCCTGTGCCTCGGGGCTGCCGAGCTGCTCCATCCAGGCGTATGGGTCGCTAAACCAGCGGCCGTGCGCGCTGTAGCCGCCGCTGGCATCGCGGCGCGCGCTGGGAATGGCCGGACTCTGCCTCAGATCATCCAAGGTAGCACTCTCTCTTTTCGCGAATAACGACAGATCGAGTGTAGCAGCGCTGTCATCGGGCTAGGGGCGGAGGCGGGCTAGGCGGCATCATTCAGTGGGGGCCACGCCTCCTCGGCGCGTATGTGGCCCTGGCGATTTCCAGCCACCTCAATAACGCCGGCGCCAACGACGGCAGCCGCGCCAAGGGCGTGCAGCAATCCAAATGCCTCTCCCGAAAACAGCGCGGCGCTGGCGATGCCGATCACCGCCTCGATCTGCAGCAAAATACCGAGGCGGCCAGGGTCGACGTAGCGTGAACCCCAGTAGATCCCGGCCATCACGGGGATGAGAAAGCAGACCGCGACCAGCAGAAGCCACGGCGCGAGGCTGATGATCTGCCGCGTATCCGGAGGCTGATCGAGGGTTGTGAGTGGCAAGAGCGCCAGCACCGAAGCCGCGCAGAAGCCATACAAGAAGAATGCAAAGACTTGCTCAAACACCGAGGTCTCGGGTGCCTGGCGCACGCGCATGGCCCCGAAGGAGAAGATAATACCAGCCGCCAGAGCGAGCAGGTCTCCGAGGTTGACCGACGCGGAAGATCCTGCGCTTGATGCCAAGATCGCGAGCATGCCCGACAGGCTGAGCAGCAGCGACACTGCCCGCCGCTTTGTGAACGGCCGGCGCATGAGGCCGACCTCGATGAGAGTTCCCCAGGCTGGCATCGCATAGAAGAGGATGAGCGACCGCGCGACTTCGGTGAGGAGCAGGCTTTCAAGATACAGCGCGACCGCTGTGCCGATCAGCAGCCCGGTCTGGTACTGCTTCGCGCCGGTGGGTAGCCGCCGCGCAAGCCGATAGGCCGCCACGGGCGTAAGGGCGAGCAGCGGCGTGAGAAACTGCGCCAGCGTGGCCCAGGTTGGCGCGAGACCCTGGCTCTGGAATACGCGGAGCGGGATCCAGAACAGGCCCCAGGCGGCCGAGGCGACCGCGACGACAAGCTCGGGGTATGGTAGTTTTCGCTTCATTATATGCTGCCGCAGGCAAAATGCATGCAAGCGCAAGCCCTAGAAATACAACGACGCCCGAGCAAAGCTTACCCTGAAGCCTGCCGATCGAGGTACTGCAGAAGCTCGCTCGCGGTTTTTCCCTCGGCCCATTGCTCGTATGGGTATGTGACGCCGCCGTAGAAGATGTTCCAGCTGCGCATCGCCAGCCCCGGTGTTGTTGCCAGCGCGCGGATGCAGCGCGTTTCTTCGCCGCCATGCTCGCCAGGGTAGCCGCCATAGCCGCGCACAAGCTGAAACTCCCCCTGGCATGCGTGCAGTGTGTGATACACGTAGATATTCCGCTGTTGGCGGCCTTCGAGCAGTGCGATGATCGCATCATACTGCTGATTGTCAACATACAGGTCGTAGTCGCACACGCGCGAGTGTATGGCGCAGTCGGCCTGCGTCGCGCGGTAGTAGGTGAAGCCCTGCGGCGCAAGCATCCGAACGCTCGTGCTCAGCAGCGCGTGGCTGTTCGGTGCAAACCGGGCAGAGAACACCCAGTCGGGGCCTTTGCCCGCAGCCGCCAATTCATGAAACCAGAGCAGTTGAGAGTTCATTTTCAATAAAGTTAGGACTTACGCAGTTGGCGTGCTCGGCCTTCGGCAGAGCGGTTTTCCGCTCGGAGCGCGGAAAAACCGCATACAGGTACTATGCTGCCGCAGGCTCAATCTCGTCGCTTGAGGAAGCCGAATAGCACAAGTGCGTAGCTCCTAAAAGTCTAGAGTATCAAGAAGAGCATACCCGCTATGCGAGGGGGTGTCAAGCAGATGCAGCGCGTTGCTCAGGGCTCATGCAACGTCTTTCGACCCCTCCCCCGCCCGCGCTCGGGAGAGTGGGGTAATACCAAATCCGGCTGATCGCTTGGATTATGGTGGGGTTCGGGGGCGGCTTCGCCGCCCCC
>CALLYN010001068.1 GCA_937858455.1 uncultured Kouleothrix sp. | reverse complement strand
GGAAGTGCGAGGGGCTATGCCCCTCGCGCACCCCCTTTTCAAACAGGCTCTTAGCGATTGACGCGGCTCGCCGGCGCATGCTACAATAGCGCAGCGCCGGTGTAGCTCAGCTGGTAGAGCAGCTGTCTTGTAAACAGCAGGTCGTCGGTTCGAATCCGTCCACCGGCTCCATTTCGAGGATGCGGGTTGTGCACTGCGCAACCGCATCCTTCTTTTTAAACCCAGCAATAGGAAGCCAGCTATGCCCGCACTCCCCGCCGACGTGGCGCTGATCGACGATATGCACCTTGGCCAGCCGCATGTGATCGCCACCTACCTGCTGCGCGGCGACGCGCCCGCGATTGTCGACCCCGGCCCCGCCAGCACGATCGATACGCTCGCGGCCGGCCTGGCGGCCGAGGGCCTGCGCTTTGAGGATCTGCACGCCATTCTGCTCACGCATATCCACCTCGACCACGCCGGCGCCACCGGGGTGCTGCTGCGGCGCTTTCCGCACCTGCGCGTGTATGTGCACGCGCGTGGCGCGCCGCACCTGGCCGACCCGTCGAAGCTGATCGTCAGCGCCACGCGCCTGTATGGCGACGCCATGGAGCGCCTGTGGGGCGAGATCGTGCCAGTGCCCGCGCAGGCGATGACGACGCTTTCCGGCGGCGAGGAGCTGCAGCTGGCCGGCCGGCGCCTGCGCGTGTTCGACGCCCCCGGCCACGCCTCGCACCACGTGGTGTACTTCGACCAGGCCAGCGGCGCGGTGTGGATGGGCGACAATGGCGGGGTGTGCATGCCCGGCCTGCCGGTGCCGCGCCCGGCCACCCCGCCACCCGATATCGACATCGACGCCTGGCTGCGCACCCTCGACACCGTCGGCGCGCTCGGGCCGCGCTCGCTGCTGCTGACGCACTTCGGCCCAACCTACGAGCCGGCCGCCTACCTCGCCGACTACCGCGCCGAGCACACCCAGACCGGCACGAAGATCAGCCACCTCCTCGGCATCCCGATGATCGTGAGCTCGATCCCGACGGCCTTCGTGAACCCGCTGGGGGCCGCCGCCCTCTTCGGCGTGGGGTGGGGCTTCCAGCTCGTCGGGCACTACGTCTTCGAGAAGAACGACCCCTCCTTCCTCAGCGATCCGGTCTACCTGCTCATCGGCGTCCTCTGGGTGCTGTTCGGCTACAGCATGGCGTTCGGCAACTCCGTCGGGGGTGCCGGCATCATCGGCAACCCGTTCGAGTTCGCCGGACTCGAGAGCCTGCTCACCAACGATCCCGAAGCCAGCTACCCGGCCCTGGCGTTCGTCGCCTTCCAGGCCTGCTTCGCCATCATCACCGTCGCCCTCGTCTCCGGCGCCATCGCCGACCGTGCCTCGTTCGCTTTTGATGAAACTGGCGAGTTTGCTTTTACCAGTGGCTACGGAATTACGTTAAAGGCTGAAGTTCAGGAAGCGCCCAAGTACATTCTCGGTTTGCTCAATAGCCGCGTGTTAGATTTTTTCATCCGACAAGTCAGCACACCATTACGCGGCGGTTTCTTTCGCTACTTCACCCAATTTCTTGAAAAGCTGCCCATCCGCACCATCAGCTTCGTCGAGGCGAGCCGCACGGTCGCGCAGGCGTTGAACGTCTGGACCAGCACGAGCTGCCCGGGCGGAGAGAGCTCGTCGCGCGTGAGCATCGACGTGCGCCAACTTCCCCCCGTGGACTGCGGCAACGTCGAGACCAAGCTCGATCTGGCACTCGCCTACATCGACATGGACGATCCGCTCGGTGCCAAGAGCCTGCTGGAGGAAGTCCTGCAGGAAGGCGGCAGCAGCCAGCGCTCGCGTGCCCAGGCGCTGCTGGAGCGGCTGGCGTCCTGATCCGGGTCGGTCTTTACAGCGCGCGTATCCCCATCGGCCGGTGCATCCACCGGCCGATGGCGTTTCTGGGAGGGGCCGAGGTTCAGCCGGCCGTCTTGTCGCGCTCGATCAGCGCGTAGGCCGAGTGGTTGTGGATCGATTCGAAGTTTTCGGATTCGATCACGTAGGCGGCGATGCGATCATCGTCGTTGAGCCGTGCGGCCACGTCGCGGACCATGTCCTCGACGAACTTCGGATTCTCGTAGGCGCGCTCAGTCACGTACTTCTCGTCCGGTCGCTTGA
>CALLYN010001067.1 GCA_937858455.1 uncultured Kouleothrix sp. | reverse complement strand
CTCGCCGCCGGCCGGCCGGCGCCAAGGAATCGCCACGGTGAAGGTGCTGCCCTGGCCCGGCACGCCGGCGCTAGCCACGTTCACGCTGCCGCCGTGGCGCTCGCTCAGGCGGTGCACCAGCGCCAGGCCCAGCCCGGTGCCCTCAAACTGGCGCGCCAGCCCGCTGTCGAGCTGGGTGAAGGGCAGAAACAGCCTGCCGATATCGGCGGGCGCGATGCCAATGCCGGTGTCCATCACCGCGAAGCGGATCACCTGCGCCTCGGCGTCGGCGCTGACGCGCAGCTCGACCGAGCCGCCCGGCGCCGTGAACTTCACCGCATTCGAGAGCAGGTTCACCAGGATCTGCTTGAGCCGGCGCGGGTCGGCCTCGAGCTGGGCCGATGTATCGTTGCAGCTGAAGGCGACGCGCAGGTTCTTCTTCGAGGCCAGCTCCTTGATGAACAGCAGGCTCGACTGGCATATATCGTCGAGCAGCACCGTCTCGAACTGCATATCCAGCCGGCCCGCCTCGATCTTCGAAAGGTCGAGGATATCGTTGATCAGCGCGAGCAGGTGCCTGCCGCTCGACTCGATCGCGTGCACCCAGCTCAGCTGGCGCTCGTTGAGCGCGCCGCGTACCTGCTCGCCCAGCAGCTCGGACAGCGCCAGAATGCTGTTGAGCGGCGTGCGCAGCTCGTGGCTCATGGTCGCTAGAAACTCGTCTTTCGCGCTGAGCGCTTTGGTGAGCTGCAGGTTGGCGCGGCTGAGGTCGGTGGTGCGCTCGGCCACCAGCTGCTCGAGCTGGGCGTTCCAGCGGGCGTTCTCGATCGCCAGCGCGGCGTAGCCGGCCAGCAGCATCAGCGCCTCGACATTCTCGGTGCTGATCGGCCGCCCGCTGATCAGGTTGTCGACGGCGATCAGCGCCACCGGGCGATTGCCAACCCAGCCGGCTAGCACCAGGTGGTGCTTTACGCCATACATCCGGTGCTCGGGCGGCAGCTGGTAGTCCTGCGTGTAGTCCTCGGAGACGCACAGGCCCTGCGGGCCGTTGAGCACCTGCTGCCAGGGCTTGGCGGTGTCGGGCTGCACGATCCAGCTGATATCTTCGAGCGCGCCCTCGCGCGTGGTGCCGATCGTGCCGAGCACCTGGCCGGTGTCTTTGTCGTGCAAGAACAGCCCGACGCGGTCGAAGCCCAGGCCCTGCCTGATGCTGCTGTAGATCTGGAGCAGGCAGCGCTGGAGGCCGGCCATCGGCGTGATGATCTTGCTGAGCTGGATCACCTTCTCGAGCATGGCGCGGTGCGCGGCGTCGCGCGCCTGGGCCTGCTTGTGGGCGGTGGTGTCGGTGATAAAGCCATGCCAGAGGGTGCTGCCGTCGGCCTCGCGCAGCGGGTTGGATTTGCCCTCGACCCAAACTTCGCCGCGCTGGGGATGCTGCAGCCGGAACTCGACGCTCCAGGGCTCGAGGGTGCGCGCCGACTCGGCGAGCGTGTGCTGGACGTGCGCGCGATCTTCGGGGTGGATCACCTCGAACATGCGCGATCCATCCGAGCTCACCTCCTCGAATCGCAGGCCGTAGATCGCCTCCCAGACCGGGCTGGCATACGACATGTACATCGTGCCGTCGGGGCGCTGGCGCAGCGCGCACAGGCCGCCGGGGGCGGTGACGGCGATCTTGGCGATCTGCTCTTCGAGCTCGAGCTTCTCCTGCAGCGTCTGCTCGATCAGCTTGTGCTCGGAGATATCGAGGCAGAACGCCAGCAGGTGGTCGCTATCGATTTTGATCGCCCGCAGCGACACCCACACCAGCCGCCCGTTGCGGTGCTTGAACTGGAACTCGCCCTCGGCGGCGCCGCGCGCCACGACGGTGGCGAAGGCCTGCAGGCCGGCGGCGCGGCCCTCGTCGGGGAGCACGTCGGCGATGCCGATCTGCCGCAGCTCCTCGGCACCGTAGCCGAGCAGCAGCTCGGCGGCGTGGTTGCTCTCGGTGTAGCGCCCGTTGCGATCGGCCACGAATATGGCGATCGGGGCGTGCTCGATGTACGATCGGAACCTGGCCTCGCTGGCGGCCAGGGCCAGCTCAGTCTGCTTGCGCTTGGTGATATTGTTGAAGTTCGCGATGATCGCGCCGACGGCCGGTTCGTCGAGCAGGTTTGTGGCGCTGCAGGCCAGCCATTGCCACGAGCCGTCTTTGTGGAGCGCGCGCAGCTCGATGCTGCGCGTGGCGCCTGGCTGCCGGGCTACGTCGCTGAACAGCGCCATGGTGCCCGCGAGATCCTCGGGGTGAACCAGCTCGAAGCCGTTGCTGTTCAGGCGCGAGCCTGGCGGGTAGCCCAGCGCCTGCTCGTAGTTCGGGCTGTTGTAGATGATGTGCCCGTCGGCGCTGAGCAGCGCGATCACATTGGCGCTCTTTTCGATCAGCGCGCGAAAGCGCTGCTCGCTGCGCTCGAGCGCCATGCTGGACTGCTGGCGCTCCGCCAGCGAGATCGTGCCCAGTGCGGTGAGCCCCAGCCCGGCGATCAGCGCGATCCACGGCAGCCAGGTGCGCCTGGTGCCGGCGTAGGCCGGCGCTGGCCGCACCACCAGCTGCCACTCGTGGCCGCCGATGTCGAAGCTGGCGGTGTAGTGCGTGCCTGCCAGCACAGCCGCCTGCGATGCGCCGGGGGGCGGATTGGCGTTGGTGTACACCAGCCCGTCCTCGCCCGGCGCGACCTGCTCGAAGATATACAGATCGAGGTTGCTCAGATCGGGGTTCTGCAGCGTTGGCCCGAGCAGGTCGCTGGTGCGGTAGACGCCCAGCACAAACCCGGCGATCGCAGCGCGCCGCTGCGCCACCGTGTCGATTGGCGCGCCTGCGTCGTACACCGGCAGGAACATGAGAAAGCCGGGCTGGTTGTTGGTGAGCAGCCGGATGGTTGCCGTGGCGCCGATCTGGCCGCTATCGCGCGCCTGGAGCATCGCCGCGCGGCGCACCGGCTCGGAGCCGAGGTCGTAGCCGAGCGCGATTGTATCGTGGCTGGCCGAGTCGGCGAACGTGATGGCTACATACTCGGGCCGGGCCGCGGCCGGCACCATGCGCGTCGCGGCACGCTCGACGATCGGGAAGTTGGCGGCCTCGAATGCTGCCCGATCTGCGGCCGCGACATACCGCGCCCACCCGAGCGCCTGGACGCCGGCTATTGCGTGCTTGTTTGCCAGGTATGGCTGCGCGAAGCTCTGGAACTGGCTGCGTGTGATGCCCGCCGGCATTTTGAACAGCGTGCTGAGGGTATCGAGATCGTGCGCGGCCAGGCCGATCGAATCGCGCAGATCGATCTCGGCCGCGCGCGCCGCCGAGCTGAAATCGCTCGCAATGCGCTGCGACTCAAGCCCGCGCGCGCCAAAAAACACCAGCACCGACGCCACCAGCCCGAGGTCGGCCACCAGCAGCGCCACCGAGTATAGCTCGGGGTTCCGCAGCAGCCGCCTGCCCAGGATCACCAGCGGCGGCGTGAGCACAAGGATGCCGACGTAGTCGCCGAGCCACCAGATAGCCCAGGTGCCGGCGTACGCCTCTGTTGCGGTCAGGCCGGCAAGCCACAGCGCCGTCACGCCGACTGTCGCGGCGATCAGGCAGCTGAGCGCGGCGACCGCGGCGAACCTGATCAGCTGCGCGGCTTGGTAGCGGCGCGAGCTTGGCGCGCGGGCGCTGGGAAGAGCGTGCGCCCAATCGATCGTGCGACGCAGTGCGGCTGCGGCGGCGCTCGCCTGTGCGGCCGAGCCAAGCGCGATCAGCGCCGAGGCGACGAGGTAGGCCGGGGTAATGTTGCCGTTGCCCAGCACCCAGACATTCGCGGCCAGCGAGCCGAGCGCAATGCCCAGGCTGGCGCGGCGATAGCCCAGCAGCAGCACGACGGCCACCGCCAGCCCCGAGGGCGGCCAGATCGCCGTCACATTGCCGGGGGGAATAGCGACGAGAAAGCCGAGCTGGGCCAACACCGCGTAGCTGGCAGCAATCGCGCTTGTTACCAGCAGGAAGAGAATCATTCTGGGAGAGGAATGATCGTCCATCGCGGCCCTACGAGCGGCGGCTCGAGCTGGGCACTGCGAGCGCCGTGTCTTCACCACATGTGTGTATGCATTATACTGCGTACTGCTGGGCAATTGCTTGCATTTTGCTGGCTACGCGCGATCAGATGCGGATCGATTCGTCGTGTAGGCCATTGCGCGAGCCTGGGCCGCGCGGTACAATCAGGGCCTCGCCGGAGGGAATTGGTGTGACACAGGCCGAACACGAGTTGATCGGGCGCGAGCGCGAGCAGGCCGAGCTCGATCGGGCGCTGGCCGCGGCCAGCCAGGGCACGGGCGGCGTGCTGCTGCTGGCCGGCGAGGCCGGCGTCGGCAAGACGCGCCTGCTAACGCGCTGCCTGAGCCACGCCGGCCTGCTGTCGCTCGCCGGCTACGCCAGCGAGATCGCCACGCCACCCTATGGCCCGATCAGCGCCGCGCTGCGCGCCTACTTGCGCGCGCATCCCGGTGGGCTGGCCGGGCGCGGCCCGCTGGCGGCATACCTGGCCGTGCTGCTGCCCGAGCTGGGGCCAGCG
>CALLYN010001066.1 GCA_937858455.1 uncultured Kouleothrix sp. | reverse complement strand
GGGGCGCAGCCCGGCGATGCGCGGCAGCGCGTAGCCCAGCAGACCGAGCGCCGCGCTCCACAGCAGCAGCCACAGCGAGGGAACGAGCGGCCCGCTGGCGAGCGGGGTCAGCGTCACCTGGTCGACCACCGCGCCGAGCAGGCGGGTGTCGTTGGGCAGCGAGAAGGTGGTGCTCTGCAGATCGAGCCGCAGCGCCCAGCTGAGCCGCTCGGATGGCGCGATCAGCGCGCGGTAGCGGCGCGTGCCGTCGACGATCCGCACCACGTCGAACGAGCCCAGCGGCGCGCCGTCGGCGTCGAGCGTCACGTGCGCGTCGGGCTGGTCGGCTGGGCGGCCGCTCGACATGCGCAGCTCGGCCAGCACGCTGGTGCCTAGGGGCGGGCGCGGCAGCGCGATCGTCGCCGCCTCGGTCGTCCAGCGTGCGGGGTGGCCGTCGAGCACCTGCGGCGCGTTGAACCCCGCGACGAAGCGGTCGTCCTGCGTGCCGACGTCGAGCGTGAGCGGCCAGGCGCGGTTGAAGCCGACCGCCAGCAGCAGCACGGCCAGCAGGGCGGCTGCGAGCGCGAGTGTCACGTCGCGCGAGCGGCCTATGGCGAAGGACAAAGGGCGAAGGGCGGCGCCCAGCCGGCGAGCTGTGTCTTTCGTCCCGCGCCCATCGTCCGGCTTCAGCTGTCCCACGGCCCGGCTCATCCGAGCGCCTCGCGCACCGCCGCCGCCACGGCTTCGACCTCGGCATCGCTCAGCTCGGGGTAGATCGGCAGCGACAGCACCTCGTGCGCCAGCCGCTCGGTAGTGGGCAGGCTGCCCGGCTCGGCCAGGCCAGCGTAGATCGGCTGGAGATGCGCGGGCAGCGGGTAGTGCACCAGCGCGCCGACGCCGTGCTCGGCCAGCCGGGCCTGCAGCTGCTCGCGCCCAGGCGCGCGCACGACATACAGGTGAAACACGTGCGAGTCGTTGGGCGGGATCTCGGGCAGGCCGAGGCCGCAGCCGGCCAGCAGCTGGCTGTAGCGGCGCGCAATCGCGCGGCGGCGGTCGTTCCAGGCGTCGAGGTGCGCCAGCTTCGCGCCGAGCAGCGCGGCCTGCAGCTCGTCGAGCCGCGAGTTAATACCGCCGGGCTCGACGAGGTAGTAGCGCGGCGCCCAGCCATACTCGCGCAGCCTGCGCAGCTTCTCGGCCAGCGCGGCGTCGCTTGTGACGATCGCGCCGCCGTCGCCGAGCGCGCCGAGGTTCTTGCTGGGGTAGAAGCTAAAGCAGCCGACCGCGCCGATGCTGCCGGCGCGCCGGCCGCGCCACAGCGCGCCGTGGGCCTGGGCGGCGTCCTCGATCACCGGCAGGCCGCGCTCGCCCGCGATCGCCATGATCGCGTCCATATCGGCCATGCGGCCATACAGGTGCACCGGCATAATCGCCCTGGTGCGCGGGGTGATCGCCGCGGCCAACAGCTCGGGCGCCATGGTGTGGCTGCGCTCATCGACATCTACAAACACCGGGCGCGCGCCGAGCTGGAGGATCGTCAGCGGCTCGTACACCGCCGCGTTTGCCACCGTGATGACTTCGTCGCCCGGCCCGACGCCCAGCGCGGCCATGGCCAGAAACAGCGCCTCGGTGCCGTTGGCCACGCCGATGGCGTGCGCGGCGCCGCAGTAGGCCGCGAAGGCCGCCTCGAACGCGCGCACCTCGGGGCCGAGGATGTACCAGCCGCTGGCCAGCACGCGCGCCGCCGCCGCGTCGAGCTCGGGCTTGATCGCCAGATACTGGCGCTGGAGATCGCCAAATGGTATCTTCAAGGTGTGTCCGTTGCTCCCTTTTGCTCGTTATAATGCGGGCGCGCTGGCTGGCCCGAGCGCCTCGGGCTGCCAGTCGGCGCGCGCGGCCGCCGTCGCCAGCTCGCCGGCGTTCGCCAGCACGATCGCGCCGTACAGCATCAGCATCCCATAGAATTTATACGAAAGGATCAGCTGCCAGTATGGCCCGTGCAACGATTTGTCGAAGAATGTCCACAGGTTGCCGTGGGCCAGCAGCAGCCAGGCCAGGGCGTAGGCCACCGCCGCCGGCCAGCGCAGGGGCCGCTCAGCGTCGCGCGCCAGCACGAACGCCTGGCAGAACGGGATCAGCAGCAGCGCCTCGTAGTGCATCCAGGCGGCCGGGATGATCAGCAGCATGGCGATGATCCACATGCCGTAGGCCACGTCGGCGCGCATCCGCCCTGCTGGCCGTGTGAGCCATGCTGTCAGGGCAGTGAACGCCAGCGCGCACGCGTACGTGGCTAGCCGCAGCGCGCCGCCGCCGTCGGGCAGCAGCGACACCTGCTCGGGCGAGAGCAGCCGGTTGATGAAGCCGTTGAAGGTCTGGTTCTCGACCCACGCGGTGCCTACGCCGGTGAGCGCTAGCACGTCGCGCAGAAACGTGGCGTGCACCGGCCAGCCCAGCCACAGCAGCGAGGCCAGCGTCAGCGCGCCGCCACCGATTGCCGCGCCCAGCAGCGCGCGTGGGCGCCGCCGCAGCAGCGCGAAGCCCAGCAGGTAGGCCGGGTAGAGCTTCAGCGCGGTGGCGATGCCGAGCCACACCCCCAGAAATACGTCGCGGCGGCGGCGCACCGCCAGCAGCCCAAGCGTCAACAGCAGCAGCACGATCAGGTCGACCTGGCCGTAGCCGAGCGTGTCGGTGAGCGGGCGCAGGCTTAACAGCACCAGCAGCATCCCGGCGCCGGCCCACGACCGCAGGCGCACGCGGTACATTCGGAACAGCAACACGGCCGATGCCGCCAGCATCGCGAGGTTGGCGAACTTCCAGACCATAAAGGCCGGCACAAAGCGCAGCGGCGTGATCGGCGCCATCAGCAGGGCGAACATCGGCGGGTACTTGTAGGTTTGGCCCAGCGGGTTGGCGCGGATCTCGTCGAGCAGGTACAGTGGCTGGCCGTTGATCAGCAGCCGGCGCACGCCACTGAACAGCGCGTAGAAGTCGCGCGCGTAGTCGCCGCTGAGCGCGCCGATAGCCATGCCCGCGCCGTAGCCGCCCGCTGCCAGCAGCGCGGCCACGGCCAGCGCCACGCGCACGCGGCCGCGCACCCAGGCCAGCGCCACACCGAGCGGCAGCAGCAGCACCGGCAGATTATGCCAGTGCAGCCAGGTATCCCAGCCCGAGCTGACGTACAGGTACAGCGGGATGAACGCGGCGGCGGCGGCGAACAGCGCGAACAGATCGGCCGGGCCAAGCGCACCGGCGCGGTGCAGCCCGGCGCGCACGGCGCCTACCACCCCGCTGATTAGCGCCAGGCCCAGCACGCTGGCCGGCAGGTATGGCGCGACCCACACGCGCCCGAAGGCCCAGCCGATCGCCAGCGCCGCGCCCGCATCGAGCC
>CALLYN010001065.1 GCA_937858455.1 uncultured Kouleothrix sp. | reverse complement strand
CTGGCGGATGGCGAGGATCAGCGGGCTTTCGCGCGCGAGGTGGCCGCCGCCGCGCTTGCGGCTCTGCAGGCCAGCCAGCCCCTCGCGCTCAAAGGCCTGGCGCATGCGCCGGATGCTCTCGCGGCTGATGCCGAAGGTGCGCGCGACCTCGCCCACCGGCCGGCCCTCGCGCAGCAGCGCTGCCAGAATGCGGTAGCGCCGCAGCGCCGCCTGGTCGTTGCCGAAGCTCGACACGAGCTCGGCGCTGTTGAGGCGCGGAAGCTCCATATGCGTTTAAAACGCCGGGTTGCGCCGCCGGAAGATCGTGTCGATCGACACGCCGCTGTGGATGCGCTGGATCACCTCGGCCAGCAGCGGCGCCACCGACAGCACGCGCAGAAATGGCGACTCGCGGGCGGCTGGCTGCGCCAGGCTGTCGGTGGTCACCAGCTCGCGGATGGCGCTGCTGGCCATGCGCTCGAGCGCGTTGCCGGCCAGCACCGCGTGCACCGCCGCAGCGTAGACCTCGCGCGCGCCGTGGGCCATCAGCAGATCGGCGGCCTCGATCATCGAGCCGCCGGTCAGGATCTCGTCGTCCACCAGGATGCAGCGCTTGCCGGTCACGTCGCCGATCAGCGTACGGGCCTGCACCCGCGAGAGCGGCTCGTCGATATTGTCGAGCTGCTGGATGCGGCGCTTCTCGACGATCGCCAGCGGCACGCCCAGCTGCTCGGCGAAGTTGCGCGCGCGCTTGGCGAAGCCCAGGTCGGGCGATACCACCACGCTATCGTGCCAGTTGCGCTCGGCGAAGTGGCGCACCAGCAGGTGTACCGCGCTCAGCTCGTCGACGGGCACGTTGAAGAAGCCCTGGATCTGGCCGGCATGCAGGTCGAGCGTGATCACCTGCTGCGCCCCGGCCACCTGGATCATATCGGCGAGCAGGCGCGCGGTGATCGGCACGCGCGGCTGGTCGCGCTTGTCGGTGCGGCCGTAGGCGTAGTACGGTATTACCGCCGTCACGCGGCCGGCGGCGGCGCGCTTGCAGGCATCCAGCATGATCAGCAGCTCCATGATCCGGTCGCTGAGCGGTAGGCCCAGCGACTGCACCACGAAGACGTCTTTCTCGCGAATGCTCTCGTTGATTTTGACAAAGATATTTTCGTTCGAGAACGAGGTGACGGTCATGTCGCCCACGGGGATGCTCAGGCGCTGGCAGATCGAGCGTGCGAGCGCGGGGTTGGCGTTGCCTGTGAAGATGCGAAGTTCGTCGAAGCGGCTGCTCATTGTTTCTCCGAGATGCAGGGGCGCCCGGTAGGTGCCTGCTATCGCGCATTCTGCTGCGGCGCCGCGCTGCCGCCAGCCGAGCCGGGGGGCGGCGTGCGGGCCAGCGGGGCGCGGGCCAAGGCTTGTGTCATGCCAAATTCGCTTGATTACGTACACGTTGGTGGGGGTTTGGGGGCGGCTTCGCCGCCCCCAAATTTCTTTTGTGTTGCACTACGTGGCAAAGCCACGTAGTGCAACACACTCTATACGTGATCAAGCGAACAGCGTATCCACAACCTCCCCAGCGGGCCGGGCCCGATGGCGGCAGCCCTTTGGGGGCACCATGGAAACACACAACCAGGGCGTTGTCAAATAGCCAGCAGCCGCAGCAGCTCGGCGCGCTCGAAGCGCGCGCCGCCGGGCAGCTGCCCCGCGGGTGCGGGCTCGGCGTCGTCGGCCAGCAG
>CALLYN010001064.1 GCA_937858455.1 uncultured Kouleothrix sp. | reverse complement strand
CACCGCCACGCCCAGCGCCACGCCCGAGCCCGCCACCGACACGCCCAGCGCTACGGCCACGCCCGAACCCGCCACCGACACGCCCAGCGCTACGGCCACGCCCGAGCCCGCCACCGACACGCCTGTCACATTCCAGTGCCGCCTTGATTGTCACGGCCAAGGCACGGCCAGCCCTACGCCGAGCATCACGCCCAGCCCCACGCCGGCGCCTGTCAACCTGCTGGGCAACGCGTCGTTCGAGCAGCCGCCCAACATCACCGAAACGCGCTGGACGTTCGATCCGGTAACGTCAGCGGCCGAAGGCGATTGGAGCGAAACGTTCGGCAAAACCGGCACACACGCGCTCTTCATCGAAAGCAGAATATTTCGGCAAGGAGGATTGCCGGGGTGGAATACCGCCGCGCCAATCGCGATCGAAAGCGGCAAGACCTACACATTCAGCGCGTGGGCCAGCAGCCCCGATGGAGCCAAAGCATCGATCTCAGTGGACATGTACGACGCGAAAGATAGGTTTCTCGTCGGCTATAGTACGCCGTGCCTCACGGTAAGCCAGGGCTGGGAGCAGCTCTCGGTCGAGGTTTCCAATCAAAAGCCGATCGCCGCACGCGCCACACAGGTTCGGCTGGGACTCAAGCAATGTTTCAGCACAGCCGACGCCAACAAGCCGGTCAGCTCAAGCGTTTTCTACGACGACGTGTTCTTCGGCGTTATGCAGCAATAAGGCGCTTCCTCTGCAGGCAGCGGCGCACCCAAGGCGATGGGGCGGCTTCGGCTTTGCCGAAACCGCCCCATTGCACCATACCTCCACCGAAGGCAGCAGCGCCAACCCAGCCACTGATCCTGTTCATAGCCCTTGACATATTCCCATATGGGTATATAATAGACACATGGCACGAGCAGCGACGACAACCGATGTATTCAACGCGGTGGCCGAGCCGCGGCGCCGGCAGATCCTCGACATCCTGGCGGACGGCGAGCGCTCGGTGAACGACCTGGTAGCCGAGATCGACCTGGCGCAGCCGCTGGTGTCGAAGCACCTACGCGTGCTGCGCCAGGTCGGCCTGGTGAGCGTGCGCGACGAAGGCCGGCAGCGCTTGTATCGGCTCCATGGCCCGGCGCTCAAGCCCATCCACGACTGGGTGGCGCGCTACCAGCGCACCTGGAACGAGCGCCTCGACGCGTTGGACGAGCTGCTCAACGAGCTTCAGAAGGAGGAACACAATGGTCGCACTGGCGAGTAAAGGCAGCGCTGTGGTGACGCTTCCAAGCGACACGCAGATCCTGATCACGCGCGACTTCGCGGCGCCAAAGCACCTGATCTACGCAGCCTGGACAACCCCCGAGCTGATCAGGCGCTGGTGGTCGGCGCGGCGCGGCGCGGTGACGGTCGCCGACGTCGATCTGCGGGTCGGCGGCAGCTGGCGCTGGGTGATGGTCACCGATGAAGGCTTCGAGGTGGCCTTCCACGGCGAGTACCGCGAGCTTATCCCCGGCGAGCGGATCGTGTGCACCGAGGTGTACGAGGGCTTTCCCGAGCCCGACGCCGCAGCGCTGAATACGCTGACGTTGGCCGAGCAGAATGGCCACACCAGGCTAAGCATCCTGGTGCAGCACCAGAGCCAGGAGCATCGCGACGCCCACATCAACTCGGGCATGGAGGCCGGGATGCAAGACGCGCTCGACCTGCTTGAGCAGGCGGTGCTCGAGCCCGAGCAGTAGTGCGGGTATGCTTCGTGGGCGCGGGGGTGGCTTTGCCGCCCCCGCGTATCTCTTCAAAGTACTCAGCCTTCTTTGTGTGCGGCTTTCCACGCGGAGCGCGGAAAACCGCACACAGGTACGGAACAAGTGCCGCTCTGCCGAAGGCTGAGTGCGTCACCAAGCACATAGGAGGCACAGTTAATGGACTGGAAGCTTGAGCTCGTGCTGCTGCCGGTGGCGGATGTCGAGCGCGCCAAGGCGTTCTACACCGAGCAGCTTGGCTTTACGCTGGACGTCGACTACCAGCCCAGCGACGCGTTTCGCGTCGTGCAGATGACCCCGCCGGGCTCGGCCTGCTCGATCAGCATCGGCGTCGGCACTACCACGGCCGCGCCAGGCTCGGTGCAGGGGCTGCACCTGGTGGTGAGCGATATCGAGGCGGCACACGCCCTGCTGGCCGGGCGCGGCGTCGCCGCCAGCGCGATCTTCCACTTCGAGGCGGGCCAGCAGGCGCCTGGGCCGGATCCCGAGCGCCGCGACTACGGCTCGTTCGTGGCGTTCAGCGACCCCGACGGCAACAGCTGGCTTGTGCAGGAGGTGCGGCAGCACGCGCGCTGAGCGGCGCGCCTATGCCGCAGCGGCGCCGGCTTCGGCCTGGGGGCGCGCCAGCAGCAGAAAGGCCGCCAGCGCGGCAAGCGGCAGGCAGGCCATGATCAGCGCCATGGGCAGCGCGGTTGCGGCGCCGCCAATGCCAGCCAGCGGCGCGATCGCCGCCCCCGCGATAAACTGCAGCACGCCAAGCAGCGCCGAGGCGCTCCCGGCCGTGCGGCGCTGCTCGGCCATCGCCAGCGCAGTCGCGTTGGGCGAGATCAGGCCAATGCTCGATACCACCAGGAACAGGCCGAACAGGATCCCGGCCAGCCCGCCGCCCAGCAGCACAATCGCCAGCAGTAGCAGCCCGCCCAGCGCCGCGTAGCCAAGCCCAATCGCCAGCAGCCGGCGCGGGCCGACCCTGCCGGCCAGCCGCCCGCTGACCTGGCTCGCGGCGACGATGCCGAGCGCATTGGTGCCGAAAATAAAGCTAAACAGCTGCGGCGACACGCCATAGATACTTTGCAGCACAAACGGCGAGCCCGAAATATACGTGAACATCGCCGCGAATGCCAGCCCCGACGCCAGCGCGTACCCCACAAACACCCGGTTGGTCAGCAAGGCGCGAAACGTGCTCAGCGTGTCGGCAATGCCGCCGGTGCGCCGCTGCTCGGCCGGCAGGCTCTCGCGCAGCCCCCACGCCGCCAGCGCGAGCAGCCCGACGCCGATCAGCGCGAGCAGCACAAACACGCCGCGCCAGCTGGTGAACGTGAGCATCTGCGCGCCAATGATCGGCGCGAGGATCGGCGCCAGCCCATTCACGAGCATCGTCAGCGCGAAGAAGCGCGCCACCTCGGCGCCCGAGAACAGGTCGCGCACCACCGCGCGCGCGATCACCACGCCGGCCGCGCCGGCCAGCCCCTGCAGCAGCCGGCAGGCGATCAGCGCCGGCAGCGTC
>CALLYN010001063.1 GCA_937858455.1 uncultured Kouleothrix sp. | reverse complement strand
GCTGGCGAAATTGCAGCTGCTCGAGCTGGCCGCGCATCATCAGCAGGCGCATCTGCACCTCTTGGGCCGAGGTGTAAAAGTTTTTGATGTCGGCCTTGCTATACTTATCGAGGTTTACCTCGAGATCGCGCAGGCGGTTGGCGACCGTCAGCTCGCGCTGGGCCAGCTTCTCGACCTCGGCATTGGTCTGACGCAGGAGCGTCTCCATCTCGTTTAGCTCGCGACGGGTTTTTTCAAGGTCGGCACCGATCGTACTGTGGATCTCTTCCAGCTTTTGCTGCGCTTGACTCGCTGCCACGGCGGATTCCCTTCGCTATTTCGGATTGTGCCTGCGGCAGCATGGTACTCGATCTGTTGGTACCGGCGACGTTTCCGCACGTAGCGTGGAAGCACGCACGCCGACACAAAAAAGTACTGCTCTGCCGAAGGCTGAGCGCGCCAGCTGCGCAAGGCCTACGTATATCGATTATAGCACATTACAATCGCGACATCGGCCGGCTGGACGATTGCACCGGCGATAGGCGCGTGGTATAATCGCGAGAACGACGACGACGGAGCACATGCCGTTGCCAGCTTCAGAGAGCCGCCGGTAGCTGCGAGGCGGTAGCTGGGCACGCGCCGATCCACTCCTGAGTCGCTGGGGAAGCGCCAACGCGCCCAACCCGGCCCGGGCACGCCCGTTACAGCGTTACGCGCTTCGGCGCGCCGAGGCCACGCGCTTAGCGTGGCGAACGAAGGTGGCACCACGGGGGCCTGTTGCTCTCGTCCTTCCGCACGTTGTGGGTTGTGGGTTGTAGGTGTTGAGCTGGCCGGGCTGGCCAATTCAGCGCCGCGAGCTACGAGCCGCGAACGATCGGGAAGGCGAGGGCTTTTTGATTCGACGAACAAGAGCGAGACGCTGATGACATTCTGGCAATACATCGAAAACGCGGCGCTCGGCTCGGCATACGCACTGGCGACGGGCGCGCGCGCGCTCGTCTGGCGGGCGCGCCGGCCTATGCTGATCGGGGTACGCGCGCTGATCGTGCGCGACGACATGGTTCTGCTGATCCGCCACCGTGCCGGCCGCACGCCATGGGCGCTGCCCGGCGGCGGCGTCGAGCGCTTCGAGCGCATGCAGGCGGCGGCCGCGCGCGAGGCCGCCGAAGAAAGCGGCGTGCGCATGCGCGTCGACTACTTCCTGGGGCTGTACGACCGCTTCGGCGGCGGCGCGAGCAACTACATTGGCGTGTTCGTGGGCGCGCCGCTGAACGAGCCAAAGCCGCCGCGCTCGGTCGAGATCGCCGAGGCGCGCTTTTTCCCGCTCGGCGCGCTGCCCACCAACACCGACGTGGCCACGCGCCGGCGCGTGGCCGAGTACCGCAGCGGCGCGCGCGGCCTATACCGCGATTGGTAAGCATTGATCGATGGAGTAGATTTCATGGCGGCGTATACTCCCATTCTGGCAACGCTTGGCTACGTGATGTCGCCGGATGGCGCGCAGGTGCTGATGATCCACCGCAACACCCGCCCCGACGACCTGCACTACGGCAAGTACAACGGCCTGGGCGGCAAGCTGGACAGCGACGAAGACGTGGTCAGCGGGATGCGCCGCGAGATCCGCGAGGAGGCCGGGATCGAAGCCGAGGAGCTGGTGCTGCGCGGCACAATCAGCTGGCCGGGCTTCGGCAAAAACGAAGAAGACTGGTTCGCGTTTATCTTTCGGATCGACCGCTGGAGCGGCACGCCGCTAGAGCGCAACCACGAGGGCACGCTCGAATGGGTGCCGGTCGAGCAGCTGCACAGCCTGAATATGTGGGACAGCGACCGCATGTGGCTCGACATGGTCTTCGAGCAGGGCAAGGTGTTTTACGGCATCGCGCCCTATAAAAACGGCGAGCTGGTGTCGTGGAGCTATACGCTGGTATAGGCTGCAAGGAGGCATATATGCTGGATATCAGGCTGCTGCGCGAGCAGACCGACGATGTAAAAGCGCAGCTAGGGCGCGCCGGCGTCGAGCCGGCCGCCGTCGACGCAGTGCTGGCCTACGACGAGCAGCGCCGCACGCTGCTGAAAGAGGTCGAGGCGCTGAAAGCCACGCGCAACGCGGTGTCGAAAGAGATTGGCAAGATGAAAGACGCCGCCGCGCGCGACACCAAGATCGCCGAGATGCGCGGCGTGGGCGACCGGATCGCCGAGCTGGATCGGCAGGTGGCGCAGGTGGAGGAGCAGCAGCGCATGGCCATTCTCGAGCTGCGCAACCTGCCGCACCCGAGCGTGCCCGACGGCCCCGACGAGGATCATAATGTCGTGATCGCGCAGGAGGGCCAGCCGCGCGCGTTCGACTTCACGCCCAAGCCGCACTGGGAGCTGGGCGAGCAGCTGGGGATCATCGACTTCGAGCGCGGCGTGAAGATCTCGGGCTCGCGCTTCTACGTGCTGAAGGGCCTGGGCGCCAAGCTGCAGCGCGCGGTGATCCAGTGGCTGCTCGACCTGCACGGCCGCCAGGGCTACACCGAGGTGTACACGCCTTTCGTGGTGAAAGAGGAGACCGTGTGGGCCTCGGGCCAGCTGCCGAAGTTCCGCGACAACCTGTACCGCGACGTGGAAGACGACCTGTGGCTGGTGCCAACCGCCGAGGTGCCGGTGACAAGCCTGCACCGCGACGAGATCATCGACGCGGCGCAGCTGCCGCTGCACTACTGCGCCTACACGCCGTGCTTCCGCCGCGAGAAGATGAGCGCCGGGCGCGACGTGCGCGGGATCAAGCGCGGCCACCAGTTCGACAAAGTCGAGATGTACAAGTTCGTGCACCCCGACACCAGCTACGCCGAGCTGGAGAAGCTGCGCGCCGACGCCGAGGAGTGCTGCCGCCTGCTCGGGATCCCGTTCCGCACCAAGGCGCTCTGCACTGGCGACCTGGGCTTTGCGGCCACGAAAACCTACGATGTCGAGATGTGGGCGCCCGGCCAGAGCGAGTGGCTCGAAGTCAGCTCGTGCTCGAATGTCGAGGCCTTCCAGGCACGCCGCGCGAACGCGCGCTTCCGGCCCGAGCCCGGCGCGCGGCCCGAGTTCGTGCATACGCTGAACGGCTCGGGCCTGGGCATGCCGCGTACGATTATCGCGATCATGGAGAACTACCAGCAGGCCAACGGCAGCATCGCCGTGCCTGAGGTGCTGCGGCCGTATATGGGCGGGATCGACGTGATTGGCTGACAACGGGACAAGGAGACAGCCTATGCATAGGCTGTTTCTTTGTCTCTCGACTCTTTCGCTACGGGGGCGCGGATGGGCGAGATCGACGAGCGGCTCGAGCGCGGCGTGGCGATCTATCGGCGCGCCGGCGACGACAGCGCGCTGCTGGGCGCGGCGCTGCTGGCATTTCACGCCGCGCTTGAGCGCGGCATCGACGCCGCGCTGCTAGAGCAGGCCGGCCTCGGCGACGCCGACCGCGCGCTGATTGAGGGCGGCAAGCTCGCCTGGCTGCGGCGGGCCGAGCTGGCCCAGCAACACGAGCTGCTGGCTGGCGAAGCACGCGCCCTGGCGCTGGAATCGGCCCGCCAGCGCCTGGCGATTGCGCGCGGCGACGCCTGCGATTGGGCGCCCGAGAACCCGTGCCGCACGTTCCGCGAGGCGCTGCAGGTGCAGTGGTTCTCGCAGTGCATGTCGCGCCTGGAGGAGATGATCGGCGGCGACATCAACCAGGGGCGGATGGACCAGTACCTCTACCCCTACTACCGGGCCGACCTCGCGGCCGGACGGATCACCGAGGAGAGCGCCACCGAGTTGTTCCACTGCCTGTGGATCAACATGATGCAGTACATCCAGCTGAACCTGTCGCCAACCGCGGCCGCCGGGCGCGAGGGCTTCTCGCACCACGAGACGGTGACCATCGGCGGTCAGACGCGCGAGGGCGACGACGCGACCAACGAGCTGACCTACGTCCTGCTCGAGTCGACGCGGGCGCTGCGCACGAGCTACCCGGAGCTGGCCGCGCGCATCCACGCCAACACGCCCGAGCGCTTCCTGCACGCGGTGGCCGAGGCCAACAAGGACGGCAAGGGCAGCCCCAAGATCATCAACGACGAGTACGTCGTGCCGTTCTACCTGCAGCACGG
This sequence comes from uncultured Kouleothrix sp., assembly GCA_937858455.1. Lineage (GTDB taxonomy): Bacteria > Chloroflexota > Chloroflexia > Chloroflexales > Roseiflexaceae > Kouleothrix. Next base: position 123 of record CALLYN010001063.1, on the reverse strand, counting down.
CGTGGCGATCGCCGACGCGCTCGACTACGCCGTCTCGGGCTGCATCGAGTCGCGGCTGCCGAACATCGAGACGCACAAGACCGGCAATTCGGCGATCAACTACGGCTCGGTGGTCGAGATGAC
>CALLYN010001062.1 GCA_937858455.1 uncultured Kouleothrix sp. | reverse complement strand
GGAGGCAGGCTGCGCCAAAAATCTAACGGCCCCAGCTGCTTCACCAACCGCCACAGCCTCGAACACGATATTCGGCACGCGCGCGGCATTGAAGGAAATATTCTCTTGCAGGAAGGGTGAAGGCTCGAACGCGTACACCACACGGGCATTCCGTGCAAAATCCCGGGCCCAATAGCCAACGTTGGCACCAACATCCAGCACTACGGCATCCTTGCCGAGCAACTCGGAAACCACATTCAGCTCGGAGTTGCCAAACCCCGCGACAATCGTTCCGAACGTGCCGTTGCGCGTGGCGCGGCCGGCGCGGCGGCAAACACCGGGTTAGCCTCCAGCACAGTCGGCGCCAGCACCGAGGCCGTGTTGTTGGTAATCGTCACGGTCTGGCTGGTGCTCGCGCCCAGCGGCAGCGCCAGCGCGAGCGCCGGCGGGTCGGCCGACAGTGGATCGCTGGTGGCGGCGCGCACGGCGGCGCGTGGGGCAGCGGCGAAGATCCAGAGCCAGAGCAGGGTCAGCGCGGCGAGCATGGAGCGGCGACGTGCGCGATAAGTCATGGCGGTGGGTTCTCCCGAGCGTTGGTGATGCAGCTCGCGGCGGGGCGAATGCCTATAGCGGAGCCTAGAGCGATTGAGCGTGGAGCGTAGAACAATCGGCCATCCTGGTGCGCTCCGGGGCCGCCCCACAGGCTCACTGCCTCTGCTCTTGGCCATAGAAGCATAGCATCGGGCTATGGGCGTGTCAAGAATATGGCAAACACTCATCCAGCATTCAGGGGAGCGCCGCCGCCTATATGCTATGATATGACACAAGTTACGCGTTGCCCTCCCGCGTGGGAGGTTTGGAGGGCTCGTGCAACGTCTTTCGACCCCTTCCCCTACCCCCTAGGGGAAACACATCTGGCTTTGTGGTGCGGTCGCGACGGCGACCGCACCACAAAGCCAACAATACTCCCCCCTCTCCCGCGCGCGGGAGAGGGGGGTAAGGGGGGTGAGGGCCGACGTTGCACGAGCCCTGGGAAGTTTTCAGGGGCGGCAAAGCCGCCATCGAACCCCCACCGCGTCGCTCGTGTGATATGACGACTACAAACGCATACCCAGGATTTACGATATGCCTGAACAGAGAGCCCGGCGCGCGCTGGCCGCGCTGGTGGCTGCGCTGGCGATCGGGCTGCCGGGGCTGGCGCTGGCCCACGGCGGCCACACCGGCCCGGCGCAGACCTTCACGCAAGATATAGGGCCGTACACCATCGCGATCACCGTCGAGATCCCCTCGGGCGCGCCCGCGCCGCTGTACCTCAATGTGGCGCCGCTCGACGACATGGGCGGCACGACAATGCGCTTCCGGGCGGTGCCGCGCGGGCAATCGTTCGCGGGCGCGCCCGAGGCCGAGCTGCAGGGCCTGACCGGGCCGCAGGGGATCTACTACACGCAGCTCGCCGTCGATCGCATGGGCGAGTGGGAGCTGGAGGCGCGCGTCGACGGGCCGAAGGGCGGCGGGGCGGCGCGCATTCCGTTTACGATCGAGGCGCCTGCGCTGGCGCCCGGCTCGCTCGGGCTGTTCGTGGCGCTGGGCGGGCTGGTGCTGGCGATGATCGCCAGCATCGCCGTGGCGGCGATCAGCCAGCGGCGCGGTCGCCCGGCGCCGGGCTGGCTGAGCTGGGCGATCGGCCAGGCAATGTTCGCCTGCCTGATCGCCGCGCTGATCTTTGGCGGGCAGCAGTTCAGCGCGATGATCCAGAGCGCGCAGGCGGCTAGCGGCGCGGTGGCCGCCACCGCAGGCCGGCCGCACGCCAACCTGAGCGTGCGCACCGCGCCGGCCGCGCCGCTGGCCGGGCAGCCGATCACGCTGACGCTTGACCTGAGCGATGGCTCGACCGGGCTACCGGTAGAGGATCTGATCGCCCACCACGACGCACTGCTGCACCTGGTGGTGATCAGCCAGGACGGCGGTTTCTACAGCCATACTCACCCGCCGCGCAGCGCGCCGGGCCGCTTCAGCGCGGCGCTGGCACCCGATCGGCCGGGGCGCTACACGGTGTACGCCGAGATCGAGCGACGCGACAGCGGCACCCAGGTGCTGGCGCGCGATTTCGAGGTAGGTGGGGCGGCCACGGCTGCCCCGCCGCAGTTCGCGGGCCTGGGGCCGCGGGAGGCCGGCGGAATGCAGGTGAACGTCGCGTCGTCGACGAGCGAACCGAAGGCCGGCAGGCAGGCGACCTTCACCTTCAGCTTCAGCAGCGGCGGCAAGCCGGTGGACGACTTGCAGCCGTGGTTGGGGATGGGCGGCCACATGATCGCGCGCAGCGACGACGGCGCGATCTTTGCGCATATTCACGCGGTTGGCCCCATGGCGCCGGCCGGCCTGATCGGCACCGGCGTCAACTACGGCCCGGATATTCGCTTTGTGTACACATTCCCGCAGCCCGGGCGCTACCAGATCTGGGGCCAGTTCCGCCACGCCGGGCAGATCGTCACCGTGCCGCTGGCGGTGGATGTCAAGTAATACAAGGAGCTGTATGCGACGGCTGATGGGCATGATCGCGGGCGTGCTGCTGATCGGCGCGCTGCTGGCAGGGTGTGGCGACAGCGGCTTCACGCAGAGCGCCGAGACCGGCAGCTACAAGGTGCAGCTGTCGCTCGACGATACGCGCTTTGGCGAGCGCACCGCCACGATCGAGGTGCGCGACAAATCGGGCAAGGCCGTGCAGGCCGATGCCGTCGTGCTGGCGCCGCTGATGGAGTCGATGGGCATGGTCTCGCCCGAGCAAGCCGCGCAGCCGCTAGGCGACGGGCGCTACCAGGCCAAGGGCGAGTTCTTCAACATGCTTGGCGAGTGGGAGGTCGACGTGCGCGTCTCGCTTGGCGGCAACGACGAGGTGGCGCGCTTCAAGGTACCGGTGAACGCGCAGTAGCGCGCCTAGCTCGCCGCAAACAGCAGCTCGGCGAGCCGATCGGCGATCGTCGCAACATCGGCCGTTTCGATATTGCTGAGCACAATCACCGTTGCGCGGTCGTCGGGGAAGCGCACGAGCACGCTGCGGAAACCCGGCAGCAGCCCGCCATGCCAGAGCGCGCTATGGCCGGCGCGGCGCGAGATATGCCAGCCATAGCCATAATCGTACTCGCCGTCGGCGTCGCGCACGTGCACGCGCGGCGCGAACAGCTCGGCGCGCGCGGCGGCCGGCAGCAGCTGATCGGTGTAGAGCGCCTGATCGTAGCGGTACAGATCCTCGGCGGTGGCATACAGCCCGCCCGCAGCATAGGCCGAGTCGATGTTGTTGTAGTCGGCCAGCGTGCTCACGGTCGAGTAGCCGGTGGCGCGGTTCTTCAGCACCAGCGAGCTATGATCGAGCCCGGTATCGCGCATGGCCAGCGGCTCGAGAATGCTGGCCTTGAGGAACTCCTCGTAGCTTTGGCCGGCGGCGCGCTCGATCACATAGCCCAGCAGCCCGTAGCCCAGGTTGCTGTAGCTATACGTGCTACCGGCTTCGGTCACCAGCGGCGCATCGTGAAAGAACTGCGTGATCGTCTCGATCGTGGTGGAGATCGTCATCGAGGCGCGCAGTGGCGGGCGCGGGCAGCCGGGGCAGTTGCTCACGTCGGGGATGCCCGACGTATGCGTCAGCAGGTGCGCCAGCGTCACCGGCTGCCAGGCAGGCGGGCAGTCGGGCAAAAAGCGGCACAGCGACTCGCCGAGGCTGAGCTTGCCGCGCTGCTGAAGCTGCGCCAGCGCCAGGCTGGTGAACGTCTTGGTGATCGACGCGACGCGGAACTTTGTCTGCGGCGCGGCGGCCACGCCAAACTCAATGCTCGCGAGCCCATAGCCCCGGCTCAACAGCACCTGCCCGCCGCGCGCCAGCAGCACCGCCCCGCTGAAGTCGCCGCGCTCGGACAGCGGGGCGAGCAAGGCATCGGCCTGGCGCGCAAGGCCGGAGGCTGGCGTAGGCGTACCGTCTACGGCGCGCGGCGCGCTGGTGCAGGCAGCCAGCAGCAGCGCGCCGAGCAGCAAATACATCCATCGGAAGCGCATAGGCAGCTCCTCGTGGCCGTGCCGCCGCGCTATGCGCGCTGGCGCAGCGCCTCGATCACCGCCGCGAAGTCGTCGTCGTTGTGGCCGAGGTTGCGGGCCAGGCGGTATAGCTCGCGCGCGGCGGCGACGGTGGGCATAGGCACGCCAAGCTCGTCGGCGGCGCGCAGGGCGTACGTCGCGTCCTTGTGCATCCAGCGCAGCGCGAAGTTGGTATCGGCGTAGCTGTGGGCGACCATCATACCGATCTTGCTCTTGACAATCGGGCTGCCAGGCGCGCCGTTGGTGATCAGCGCGACCACCTGGGCGCTATCGAGGCCAGCGCGCTCGGCCAATGCCATCCCCTCGGCCAGCGCGGCCGTCTGCACCGCGCCCATTAAGTTATTGATCAGCTTCATGGTAGCGCCGGCGCCGCTGGGGCCGAAGTGGATGATCTGCTGGCTCACCGCCGCGAGCGCCGGGCGCGCCTGCTCGATCGCCCCTGCGTCGCCGCCAACCATAAGCTTCAGCTGGCCGGCCTCGGCCGCGTCTTTGCTGCCCGTCACCGGCGCGTCGAGGAACTTCAGGCCGCGCTCGGCCGCCACCGCGGCTAGCTCGCGCACCCACGCGAGCGACAGCGTGCTGCACTCGACCAGCACCGCGCCGGGCTTGGCGCCGGCAAGCGCGCCGTGCTCGCCGAGCCACACCGCCCGCGAGGCATCATCGTCGCCGACCATCGCGAAGATCACGTCGGCGTCGTGCGCGGCCTCGCGCGGCGTGGGCGCGGCCTGGGCGCCCTGCGCCACAAGCGCGTCGGCCCTGGAGCTCGTGCGGTTGTACACGCTCAGCGGAAAGCCGGCCTTCAACAGATTGATGGCCATGCCATTGCCCATAATGCCCAGGCCAAGTTGCGCTACCCGAATCATCTGTACCTCGCATATCTTCAGCTTTCGATTCCAGCGCCATGATACCATTCCTGGCAATTCAAGGTCAAAAGGCATACCGCAATTTGCAGGGCTGGTGCAACGTCTTTCGACCCCTCCCCCTACCCCCTCCCCTGTCAGGTTTAGGGGCGGACAGAAAACGGTAACGGATATGGTCACGGCAGTCTCATTTCAACTGCACAACCGTGTCGTCTTTCACTGTTGCCATTCGGGCATTCGGCGCAGCACTGCTCCAACAGCGCTGCTGCCACGTCTTGGTGCCTGGAGGCGAGAAGCTGTCGAGCATTGCCTCCTCACTGCTCGTCCACAAGCGCGTCAAACAGCGCTGTCGTCCCAGCTGAAACAAACTGTCGCGCGCTTCCCACGGTCGCCGCTTGCCTTGTTGTGCAGGGCGCGCCATAAGTAGTTCTGCCGCCTCCACTCCCACCAGTATCGTGAGCAGCGTTGCCAACGCCACCATCAGCAGCAATCGTTCCTGATGCTCCACATCGTCGATTTGACTGTCTTCCCACTGCCAGCCGTAGCTCTTCCAATCGCGAAACAGCGCTTCAATCGCCGCCCGCAAGCGGTACATGCGCACACTCAGCATTGGCAGCAGCAGGCTACTCACCAGCAACAGCGGCTCTTTGCACCCCTTTCGCCAATACGCTACCACGGTTGCCTTCCGCCAGCCCTGGTTCTTAAACACCCGCACACGCTCCCACCAGTAGTGGCCGCCGCCGCTGACCTTGCTCTTAAGGGCAGCCTCAGAGTTGTCGGTCTGCTTGATACGAGTTTGGCCTTGCACCCGTGCGACCCAGTCCCAGCCCCGTTCGGTCAGCGGGTCGAGAAATGCTGGACAGCCAAACGCACGGTCAGCGACTACAGTGACTTTCACGCCTTCTGGCACCAGCTTGGCCACACGGTCAAACAGGGTGGCACAGTCGTCCCAGTAGCTTTGCTCGTGTGGGGTTTGACCTTTCCAGGTAATCCAAGCCAGTGGAATGGCACGACCTTGATACCAAAGAGCGGCAGTCAGCGCGCGAACAATGTCGCTATGACCACTTTCGTCCACAATCACGGTAATCGAACCAGAGATGTGGCGCAACAGAAAGCGAACAAGCGGAGCGTAGAGCGCTTCCCAAGTCAGACGGGGGTCAGCAATGATGCGCCGCAATCGACGTTCGTGACTGGACGCGTGCCCGTCCTTAGGAGCACAACTCGCAACCGTAGTGGCAATCTGGCGCAGCACGCAGGTGCCACTGAGCAGAATAGCCCACAGCATCCACGCCACACGAAAGCGCGCCTTGGCTGGCAGTGTGGATGCGGTTTGGCTCAGCAACGTGGTGATCTGGCGATGCAGCGGATGTGGTATGCTTGGCATGGGTGTCCTCCGTAGAGCTGGTTTCTGAGCAATTCCAGTCTAGCCGAAGGACACCCATTTGTCATGGTCCTTTTCGCACCTTTCGCTATTTCCATCTGTCCGCCCCTAAACCCCTGTCAGGGGAGGGGTCGACAGACGTTGCACGAGCCCTGAGCCTCGCCCCGCTCGCCCATTCTCTGCCCCAGCCCCGCGCGCAGGTAGAGCGGGGCTGGGGGTGAGGGCGAAGAGCGCTCGGCGCAGAAGCGCGCTTCTCCTTACACATGCAGCTTTCGCGCTGCCCGGCTCGCGTGCTTGACAACCCACTGCCAGGCGTTTATGATAGGCCATCGCCCGCGCTGGCGGCCGATGGTGTTGCAAACAATAATTTCGGCGGCTGCCGGCGGTACAGCTACGACGCGGCGCTCCGCAGCCGCGCCGCCGCTATCGGGAGTAGATCTTCACCATGGCGATCTTTCGAACCTACCTGCTTCGGGCTGCCTGGCTGTGTGCTTGCGCCGCGCTGGCCGTGCTTATGGTCGCCTGCGGCGGCCCCGACGTGCCGCTGAATGGCACAATCGTCGACGCATACACCGGCAAGCCGGTGATAGCGGCGCGCATCAACATCGGCGGCGCCGAGGCCACCACCGATGCCGGCGGCAAGTACCAGCTTGCGCGCTGGAGCAGCAGCGGCACGCTGCAGATCGCCGCCGACGGCTACGAGCCAGTCGCGATCGCGCTGGCAAATCAGCCGCAGCTGGCCAAGCCGGCCCAGCCCGCCGCCACCCTCGACGCGACACTGCGCCCGAATACCGTCAGCGGCGTGGTCACCGACGCCTACACCAAGCAGCCGCTGGCTGGCGTGCTGGTCAAGGCCAGCGATACGCTCAGCGCCACCACTGCCGCCAATGGCGGCTACCGGCTCGAAGGCGTGCCCGAGAGCTTCACGCTCACGCTCAGCGCCGCCGACCACGAGGACGTGTCGCAGCGCCTGAAGCAGCAGGTGAGCTTCGACACCGCGCTCCGGCCGAATGTGCTCAGCGGCGTCGTCACCGACCGCTACACTGGCCAGCCGGTGCCCGGCGCGCTGGTGCAGGCCGGCGATACCGTCAAGGCCACCACCGGCGCCGACGGCAAATACCGCCTCGAGCAGGTGCCGCCCGGCGCCACGATCCAGATCAGCGCCAACGGCTTCGCGATGCTGACGCAGCCGCTTGAGCAGGCGGTCACGCTCGACGCCGTGCTGCGCCCCGACGTGCTCAAGGGCACGATTGTCGACGCCGCCACCGGCGCGCCGATCAAAAACGCTACGGTCATCGCGTCGCCAAATCTCGAGAGCGACGCGGTGGCGGTGCAGCGGCTTGAGAATAGCGCCGATGGCGCGTTTCAGCTCGACGGCGTGCCCGAGCAGGGCGTGATCCAGGTGCTGGCGCCTGGCTTTAGCAAGGCCGTGATCGAGATCAAGCCCGGCAGCATCCCAAGCACGGTCAAGCTCGACCGCTTCGCCGCGAAGTCGCTGTATGTCACGGCGGCGGTGGCCTCGAACCACAATTTGCTGATGAAGTTCTTCGACGCGATCGACAAGACCGAGCTGAACGCGATCGTGATCGACCTGAAATCCGACCTGCGCGACGACCTGGGCCTGGTGTACTACGACTCGCAGGTGCCGATCGTCAAAGAGCTGCACACCTCGCGGCCCAATATGGATCTCAAGGCCATTCTGGCCGAGGCCAAGAAGCGCGGGATCTATACAATCGCGCGCGTGCACATCTTCAGCCACGATAACGTGCTCGCCGACGCCAAGCCCGAGTGGGCCGCACAAGACAGCCAGAATGGCGGGGTGTTCGCCGATTACCCCGGCCCGGGCATCCGCTACGCCTGGCTCGACCCGTGGAACCGCAATGTGTGGGATTACAACATCCAGCTCTCGGTCGAGGCCGCGCATATGGGCTTCGACGAGATCAACTACGATTACATCCGCTTCCCGTCACTTGAGTTCGGCGCCAACGACGCGGCGCGCCTGAAGCTCTCGCGCCCGAATGCCACCGACGACGAGAAGTTCCAGAATATCGCCGAGATGCTCACGCAGTCGCAGGCCGCGATCAATGCAGCAGGCGCGTTTCTGTCGGTCGATGTCTTTGGCGTGACTGCCTGGGAGCCTTCGCCGCTGATCGGCCAGGATATCAAGCTGATGGGCCAGCATACCGACTATGTCTGCCCGATGATCTACCCGTCGCATTTTTGGGCCGGCGCGGGCGGGTTCGATCTGCCGGCCAAGCACCCTTACGAGATGATCGCCCAGAGCATGACCCATGGCCTCGAGCAGCTCAGCGGCAAGCGCGCGCTGATGCGGCCGTGGCTGCAAGATTTCACGCTCACCTGGGTGCCCAAGAATGAGATCGTCGAGTACGGCCCGGCCGAGGTGCGCGCCCAGATCAAAGCCGTCGAAGATTCGGGCAGCCCCGGCGGCTGGCTGCTGTACGACTCGGCTAACCACTATACAATCGAGGCGCTCAAGCCCCAGTAGCCGCCGGCTGCTGCATATGCGGGAGACGACATGCGACGTGTGTTGCTAGTTCTGATCTTGGCGGTTCTGGCAGGGGGCGGCGCGCTCGTGCGCGCCCCGGCGCTGTCGGCCCAGCCCGCGATTGCGGTGCAGATCGGCAAGCTTGCGCTCAGCAAGGTGGCCGACTGGCGCGCCGCCCCCTGCGGTGGCCAGCCTGCCTGGCCCGGCGATACCTGCGGCGGGCTGTTCGTCAGCAATAATGCCGGCGGCGAGCTGCGCCTGGCCGACGGCGCCCAGCAGGCCGAGTATACCTCCGCGATCAGCACCACCGCCTTTCTGTATAACGCCGTCGGCGCGACATGGCAGGCCGACATCCCTGCCGGCACCAGCCTGACGCTCGAGATCCGCGGCGGCACGTCGCCCAAAGACGAAGACCTGACGCCGTGGCAGCCGCTCGTGCCGGGCGATGCTCAGTCGCAGGACGACGGCGCGCAGGCGCTCGAGTCGGTGCGGCCGTTTCCCGCCGGCATGGCGGTGCTGCAGCTGCGGGCCACCTTCCGCTCGACCGTGGCCAACGCCTCGCCGGTGCTCGGCGCGCTGACGCTGCACTACATCAACGCCACCGCCGGCCCGAGCCGGCTCTCCGAGCAGCAGCGCGTGCCCGCGCCGTATGGCCCGGCTACGCTCAGCCCGCCGCCCGCGCTGCTGCTGCGCGATGCCTGGGGCGCGCCCGCCAGCAGCGCGCCAGTGGTGCGCCAGCGCCCGCGCGGCATCATCCTGCACCAGATCGGTTCCGACGACGTGGTGAGCACACCGCCGTTTCTGCGCGCGCTCGATGCCTACGACACCCAGGTGCTCGGCTGGGACGACCTGCCGTTTCACTTTATTGTCGACCGCGACGGCGCGATCTATGTCGGGCGCAACGGCGGCCCGAGCGCCGCAGCCGAGCGTTTCTCGGGCGGCGATGCGGCCATCCACGTGGCGCTGATCGGCGCCACGCTGCCTTCGGGCCAGCAGCAGGCCGCGCTCATCCAGCTGCTCGCCTGGCTCGGCCAGGCCTACGATATCGCGCCGCTCGGCACGCACGCTGTGGCGGCCAAGGGCGCCGCACCCAGCAGCCGGCCTAATATCGCCGCCCACGCCGAGGCTGTGCCGAGCGCCGCCGATCCCTCAGCCGATCTGCGCGGCCAGCTCGATCAGCTGCGCCAGGCCGCCGACCAGGCCACCGTGCGCGCGCGCTGGTACTTCGCCGAGGGCAACGTGCTTAACTTCGCCGAGCGGCTCTCGGTGCTCAACCCCGGCGCCGCCGCCGCCAGCGTGCGCTTCAACCTGCTGCGCCAACCCGGCCCGGCGGTTGTGCGCGATGCCAGCGTGGCTGCCGGCGGGCGCGCTAGCCTGGTGGTGAACGACCTGTTCAACGATACCAGCGAGGTGCCGGCGATCGTCGAGTCGAATGGCCCGCTGATCGCCGAGCGCTTCCTCGATTTCGGCAGCGACATCAGCAGCGGCCCTGGCGTGCGCCAGCCGTCGCGCGTCTGGTACTTCGCCGAGGGCTCCACCGAGGGCGATTCGAAAACCTACCTGGTGCTGTTCAATCCGCAGGCTGTCAGGGTCAAGGCGAGCGTCACGTACATGCAAGGCGATGGCGCCACCGCTATTCAGTCGGTCGAGGTGGCTCCGCTCGCGCGCACCGTGGTGACGGTGGGCGACCAGCTGCCCGGCAGCAGCTTCGGCATGCGCGTGATCGCCGCCGAGCCGATCGTCGCCGAGCGCACCATGATCTTTGGCCCCGGCAGCGGCGCCACCACCGGCGGCTTCGATACCGCGCCCGGCACGCCGCTGCTTTCGCGCCAGTGGTACTTCGCCGAGGGCACCACCCAGCCACCTTTCACCATGACGATCCTGGTGCTCAACCCCAACGCCCAGCCGGCCAATGTCGCGGTGAAGTTCCTGACCGACTCAGGCACCTCGCTGGTGCGCAAGTACGCCATCCCGCCGGCTACGCGCCTGTCCATCCCGGTGAACGAGGTAGTGCCCGAGCTTGGCATTGCCACCACCGTCACCGCCGACCGGCCGGTCGCGGTCGAGCGCGCGCTCACATGGCGCGGCGGGCGCGCCGGCACCGCTGGCCTGGGTGCGACCTCGCCGGCCTATACATGGCGCTTCGCCGATGGCCGCACCAGCGACAATGTGCAAGAGTACCTGCTGCTCAGCAACCCTGGCTCGAACCAGGCGCGCGTCGCGGTCGAGTTCGTGCTCGCCGACGGCAAGACCAGCACGCAGACAGTGATCATGCCCAAAGAGTCGCGCTATACCATGCCGGTGCACGAGCTGTACCCCGGCCAGGTCGCGATCGCCGCGACCGTGCGCTCGACTCAGCCAATCGTCGCCGAGCGGTCGCTGTACGCTGGCGCCCCCGCAGCCGAGAGCAACAAAGGCGGCGCCACCACGCTTGGCATTGCCGAGGAGCTGCCATAAGCTATGGATGAACAAACCCCGCCGCAGCCCGAGCCTGGTACCGCCATGCCCCCGCCTGCCACCGGCCCGCTGGCCGCGCCTCCACCGCCCGCGCGCACGCGTGGCGGCTGCGTCGGGCGTTTCTTCGCCGCGCTCCTGGTGATCCTGATCACGACGTTTCTGGCGCTGCTTGCCGGCGCGGTCGGGCTGCTCTACCTCGGCTTCACGCCGGCCACGCCGCAGCAGCTGGCCGATGCCGCAGCGCAGGTGGCAACGCTTCAGGCAGCCAATGCCAGCCTGCAAACGCAGGTGGCCGCCGCCGACAGCCGCAGCTCGGCCGATCACGAGACGCTGGGCGAAGTCAAAGCCCAGCTGGAGGCGATCGCCGGCCTGCGCGACCAGCTCGCCCAGGAGCGCGCCGCCAGCGCCGCTCAGAGCGCCACGCTGGTGGCCGATGTGTCGGGCGTGGTCACGGCCATTGAGGCCGAGCCGGGCCAGGTGGTCACTGCCGGCACGCCGGTGGTGCGCATTGCGCAGGACGGCCCGCGCGACGTGGTGTTCTCGGTGCCGGAAGACAAGGTGGCCGCCATCCGGCCGGGCTCCGAGGTGGACGTGCGGGTCTGGGCCGCCAGCCAGACGCTGGTGGGCAAGGTGCGCGAAATCGCTGCCAGCGCCGACCCGGTGACGCGCACCTTCCCGGTCAAGGTGTCGCTGGACGGCAAGGATGCTCCCGCACTGGGCGCCACGGTGTATGTGGCGCCGCGCGCACTGGCCCATGCCGGCGTGCAGGTGATCAAGCTGCCCACCAGCGCGCTGCGCCAGGAAGGGCAGGGCACGGCCGTGTGGGTGCTGGACAAGACCAGCATGACGGTGCGTTCGCAGCCGGTGCAGATTGCCACCGCCGACGGCAACCAGGCCGTGGTGGCCGCCGGCCTGCAGCCCGGCATGCAGGTCGTGGCGGCGGGCGTGCATGTGCTGCAACCCGGCCAGAAGGTCACGGTCTATCAGGAAAAAGTGCCTGCAGCCCCCGCCAGCCCTGCGCAGGCCGCTACAAAAAATGTAGCACCCGCCATGCAGCCGGCCGCCGCCGCCACCCCGGCAAAGTGAGGCGGCCATGACCCAACCACAACCCAAAGAGGCGTTCAACCTCTCCAAATGGGCGCTCGACCACCCCGCGCTCACGCGCTACCTGATGGTGGTGCTGATGGTGCTGGGCCTGGCAGCCTACTTCCAGCTCGGGCAGGACGAGGACCCGCCCTTCACCTTCCGCGCGATGGTGGTGCAGGTCTACTGGCCCGGCGCCTCGGCCCAGCAGATGGCCGAGCAGGTGACCGACAAGATCGAGCGCACGCTGCAGGAGGTGCCCTACGCCGACAAGATCCGCAGCTACAGCAAGCCGGGTGAGTCGCAGATCATTTTCCAGATCAAGGATTCGTCGCGCGCGCACGAGGTGCCCAACGTCTGGTACCAGGTGCGCAAGAAGGTGGGGGACATGCGGTTCCAGCTGCCGGCGGGCATCCAGGGGCCGTTCTTCAACGACGAGTTTGGCGACGTGTATGGCGTGATCTATGCGCTGGAGTCCGACGGCGGGTTCAGCTATGCCGAGGTCAAGACCTTCGCCGACGACGTGCGCCAGCAGCTGCTGCGCGTGCCCGATGTGGCCAAGGTCGAGCTGTTCGGCGTGCAGGACGAAAAGCTCTACGTGGAGATTTCCCAGAAGCGCCTGGCCCAGCTCGGGCTGGACCTGAACCAGGTGCTGGCGCAGCTGGGCCAGCAGAACGCGGTGGAGTCTGCCGGCGCGGTGCAGACCCCGCTGGACGTGGTGCAGGTGCGTGTGGCCGGGCAGTTCAATGCCATCGAAGACCTGCGCGCCATGCCGATCCGTGGCAGCTCGGGCAACCAGCTGCGCCTGGGCGACATTGCCGACATCCAGCGCGGCTATGTGGACCCACCGTCGATCAAGGTGCGCCACCAGGGCAAGGAGGTCATTGCCCTCGGTGTGTCCATGGCCAAGGGGGGCGACATCATTGCGCTGGGCAAGTCGCTTGCCACGGCGGCCGCGCGCATCGAGAAAGACCTGCCGGCCGGTATCCGCCTGGTGCAGGTGCAGGACCAGCCGAAGAACGTGGCGACCTCCGTCAACGAGTTCGTCAAGGTGCTGGTGGAGGCGGTAGTGATCGTGCTGGCCGTGAGCTTCATCGCGCTGGGTTTCCACAAGCGGCCCGAGCCCGGCCTGCCGCTGTGGCGGCGCTATTACATCGACGTGCGCCCGGGGCTGGTGGTGGGCATCACCATTCCGCTGGTGCTGGCGGTGACGTTCCTGGCCATGAACTACTGGGGCATCGGCCTGCACAAGATCTCGCTGGGCTCGCTCATCATTGCGCTCGGGCTGCTGGTGGACGACGCCATCATTGCGGTGGAGATGATGGTGCGCAAGATGGA
>CALLYN010001061.1 GCA_937858455.1 uncultured Kouleothrix sp. | reverse complement strand
CGCCGCCACAGTCGCCGCAATATCCGCCTCGGTGTGCGCCGCCGACAGAAACCCGCTCCTGCCGCGCATGAGGTCGACGCCATGGTTGTTCAAGCCCAGCCGCACCTGCCGCAGCAGGCGCGGGTCGCCGCCGCTCTTCAGCTCGGCCACTGGCGTCTCGCGCGGCAGCTCGCCTGGCGCGAACTCAAGGGTGCTGCCGGCCAGCAGGTGAAAGATCGACGCATCGCCATACACCGCCCAGCCAGCCAGCTCGCGCTCGCGCAGGGCCGCGTTCATACGCGCGATCAAGCTTTGGCAAGCCGCGGCTGCGTGTGCGCCTGGCTCGCCGCTAGCCACGCGCTCGAGCATCGCCACCCCCGCCGCCGCCGAGAGCGGGTTGGCATTAAACGTGCCGTTATGGCGGATCTTGTGGTCGCGGTTCCAGCTGGCATCGGCGAACTCCAGGTGGTGCATAATCTCGGCACGGCCGCCAACCGCGCCGCCTGGCAGGCCGCCTGCCAGCACCTTGGCCAGCGTCGTCAGGTCGGCGCGCACGCCAGAGCGCTGCTGCACGCCGCCGGGTAGCACCCGAAAGCCCGTCACCACCTCGTCGAAGATCAGCACCGCATCGCGCGCGCTGGCCAGCGCGCGCAGCTCGCGCAGAAACGCGTCGGGCAGCGGCACCGCGCCATACGACGCGCCGGTTGGCTCGAGGATCAGCGCGGCCACGTCGCCGCGCGCCAGCGCTTGCTCGATCTGGCCAAGATCGGCCGGCAGCACCTGCGTGGCGCCCAGCAGGCTCTCGGGCACGCCAGCCGGGCTCGGATCGGCCGGCGCGTCGCGCGTGAGCAGGTCGTGCCAGCCGTGGTAGTGCCCAGACAAGCGGATCACGGTTGTGCGGCCGGTGTAGGCGCGCGCCAGCCGGAGCGCGAGCAGCGTCGCTTCGGTGCCCGAGGCGGTGAAGCGCAGGCGCTCGATGCTTGGAAACAGGCGCATCACCAGCTCGGCCCAGCGCAGCTCGATATCGTGCTCGGCGCCGTAGTGGGTGCCGCGAGCCATCTGCTCAGCTACAGCCGCCACGATGGCAGGGTGCGCGTGGCCCAGCAGCAGCGCGCCGTGGCCGGTCACATAATCGACCAGCCGGTTGCCGTCGACATCCCACTTATGCGCGCCAGCGCTACGCTCGACATACAGCGGGAATGGGTCGACAAAGCGGCCGTCGTGCGTTACGCCGTTCGGAAACACGCTCATGGCTCGGGCATAGCGCTCGGCCGAGCCGCCGTGCAGGCGCCGGTACTCGGTTTCAATTCCCGTCATTGCTCTCACCTATCAGCCGCGTATCAGCGTGCGCGCCGCGCGCGGCGTGCCAATTCTGGCGCCAGATTCGTTGTATGATTCAGGGTGAAGCTGATATCGGGGCAGCTACATGCCGTATTCCAGCCGGCGCACAAGCGCTGGCGGCAGGCGCGCCTCGCGCATCTGGCGCTGTGTCTGCGCGATATCGTACTCGACGCGCTTGAACATTATCGTGCCGGCTTCAGTATCCAGCAGCGCGTAGGCCGCGCGCGGATCTTGGTTGCGCGGCTGGCCAACGCTGCCGGGGTTGAAAAAGTAGCGATAGCCCGGCTCGAATTCAACAAGCAGCTCGGCGTCGGCCAGCATCGGATCTTCAACCTGGCCGTCGGGCAGCTGCCGCACGAGCAGTGGAATATGCGAGTGGCCAATCAGGCACACCTGCTGGCTAAACAGCTCGAAGTTACTCTCGGCCTGCGGGCGCGAGAGCAGATACTCCCATACTGGCTCGCGCGGGCTGCCGTGCGCCAGCAGAAAGCGCTCGCTCAGATCGATCCGCGGCGACAGCTCATCCAGCAGCGCGCGGTTCTCGTCGGTAAGCTGGTGGCCATTCCAGATATTCGCGGTGCGCGCGTCGGGGTTAAAATCAGTCAGATCAAGCTTGCCCAAGCAGGCCAGATCGTGGTTGCCGCTCAGCATCACGTCGGCATGATCGCGCATCGCCTGCACGCACTCGTTTGGGCGCGGGCCATAGCCGATCGTGTCGCCCAGGTTCCAAAGCTGATCAAACGAGCCCGCCACCGCGAGCACGGTTTCGAGCGCGATAAAGTTCGAATGAATATCTGAAACGATCAAAACGCGCATAGCTGTTAACCTTCAGTAATCGGCGGACTTTGCGATAGCCGAACCGCGCGGCGTATAATTATGCCAGTGCATCGTACCACACTCGATGGAGGCCCAGCACTCCTATGGCCGAACCAACCGGGCACTGCCCATACCTGGGGCTGAAGCAGAACCGCGCGATCCGCTTTGCTTCGCCAACCGCCGAGCATCGCTGCTATATCAGCGGCGAGCCGCGCGAAATCCCAGTGGATCAGGCAGGCTTCTGCCTGTCGCAGGGCCATGTCCAATGCCCATTATACATGGGTTTAACAGTCCCTTCAACGAACGACCCAACGCTGGTGCTGGCCCCCACTCGCACGCCCGGCCTGCGCGGCTGGTTCGCCGCGCTCTCGCCACGCGATCGGCTGATCTACTCGCTGATGCTGGGGATGCTGGCGGTGATCATCGGGATCTACCTGCTGGTTGGCGTGCAGACGCTGCTCCGCCGCAGTGGGCTCCCGCAGATCGGCCAGGCGCCCACCGCCTCGCCGGTCGAGCAGCCCAGCGCAGCGCCCACCGCCGCCGAGGCTACAGCGGCAGCCACCAGCGCCCCGCCCTCGCCAACCGAGGTAGCAACCGCGACCCCGCCACCCGCGCCTACGGCCAAGCCAACCGACGCGCCGCTGATCCTACCGCCAACGCCGCTGCCGACCCAGGCACCCACCAGCACGCCCGGCCCTACCAGTACGCCCGGCGCTGCCAGCGCGCCCATGCCTACTGCAATACCCAGGCCTAAGCCAAGCAGCACGCCCAGGCCCGCGGCGACGCAGCCGCCTACGCCAACCCAGCAGCCAGCCAATGTCAGCGTCAAGCTAGTGACGCTATACTTCGCCGATCCCAGCGGCAAGCTGCTCGTGCCAGCACAGCGCAACACCCGCGTCGAAGACAACCGCATTGCCGAGGCCGCGATCAACGAGCTGATTGCCGGGCCGCGCAATGGCCTAGGCCGGCTGGTAAGCTCCGATGCCAGCCTACTCGATATTCATATAGAAGGCGGGCGCGCAACGGCCAACTTCGATCGCGACCCCGGCGGGATCGACTCGCTTGTCTTCACGCTCACCGAGTTCCCCAGCATCAGCAGCGTGCAGATCCAGGTGAATGGCGCCGACCAGGGCGGGCCGCGCGCCCGGCCCGTGCTCAACCCGATCAACCCGCAGAATCTGGCGGTCGACTACGGCAGCACCGAATTTCTGCCGCTCTACTTCCCATCGGCGGGTAGCAGCTACGACGTTCGCGTCATCCGCATGGTGCCGAAAACCAAGCAGGTTGCCGAGGCGACGGTGCGCGCGCTGCTCGAAGGCCCCGGCCCGTACGAAGGATCGCTGCGCCGCGCTATTCCAGCAAATACCGAGCTACGCGGAATCAAGCTGCAGAATGGCGTCGTACTGGTCGATTTCACACAGCCCTTCGCCGATGCGCCCGAGCTGGACGCGGCAATGCGCACGGTTGTCGAGTCGCTCACAACACTGAAAACCGTCAGCGGCGTACAATTTCTGGTAGAAGGCCGCGCCTTTGCCGACGGCAAGGTTTTCCGCCGCCCATCGATCAACCAAGAGTAGCGCGCCAGCAGCGGCAAAGTAATCGCGGCCACTCAG
>CALLYN010001060.1 GCA_937858455.1 uncultured Kouleothrix sp. | reverse complement strand
ATCAACGACAAGCATATCGAGATCATCGTGCGCCAGATGCTGCGGCGCGTGCGGATCGAGGAGCCGGGCGACAGCGGGCTGCTGCCGGGCGAGCTGATCGACGCGGCCGAGTTTGGCCGGCTGAACGCCGAGGTGGTGAGCCAGGGCGGCGAGCCAGCCACGGCGGCCACAGTGCTGCTGGGCATCACCAAGGCCTCGCTGACGACCGAGAGCTTTTTGTCGGCGGCGTCGTTCCAGGAAACCACGCGCGTGCTCACCGAGGCGGCGATCACTGGCAAGGTCGATTACCTGCGCGGCCTGAAGGAGAATGTCGTGATCGGCAAGCTCATCCCGGCAGGCACCGGGATCGAGAAGCGCCGCGCGCTGGCCGAGGATCTGATGGGCGAGCTGGCTGCGGGGCCGCGCAAGCTCGAAGGCGACGACGACGGCCGGCAGCTTCCGGCCGACGTGCGGCGCGCGTCGGAGATGCTGGGGCAGGGCGATGGCGCCAAGCAGACCAGCTCGGCCGACGACGAAGAGATCCGCCGGCGCCTGCGCGCGCTGCTCGAGGGCACCGACGATGATGCCCCTGCCGATGGCGGCGACGGCGACGACCTGGCCGAGTTCATGGACGCGCTTGATCAGATGAGCGAGCTTGACGACGCGGACGACAAGGAAGAGTAGTACCACGTACAGCTGAAGGCGTAGCCGGTGGTGGGGTTCGGGGGTGGCGCGGTCGCCCCTGAACCCCGCCGCTGTTATTTCCAATAAAGTCTATTGCCTGTCGCCTGCCAGCTTTGCGGCAAAAGGGTCGGATGCGCTAGCGCATCCGACCCTTTTGCTGTGCCCGATTGGGCGGGTATGGCACTTGCTATACAGCCGATCGAGGTGTGGGCGCAGGCATACGGAGGGGCTATGTTCTGGTTGTTCGAGCGCGCGGCGCCGGCTGTCGGGCCGCGCGTATCGCCGGGATGGCGTGGGGCGATTCCCGTGGCGCAGGGGTTGGGGTTGGCGCTCGGGCTGGGGCTTTGCTACTTCAGCGATAGCGCGCCGCTCAAAGTGCTTGGGGTGGCGCTGTTTGGCATACTGGCGCTGCAGCGAGCGGATCTGGCGCTGCTGTTTGTGCCGCTGACGGCGCCCTGGTTTCTGCTGCAGCTGCGGCTGCCTGGCCTGCTGCCGCACGCGGTTCCGCCGCACGAGCTGGCGCTGGCGCTCACGGGTGCGGCGGCGCCGATTGCGCTGCTGGCGCGCCCAGGCGAACTGCGCCGCGCGCTCGCGCGTTTACGCCAACCGCCGCGCGTGGAGCAGTGGCTGCGCCGCTACGCGCCCGAGCTGCTGCTGCTGCTGGCCGGCATCGCCGGCATTCTCTTCACTGCGCCGCAGGCGGTTGCCCGGCAGGATGCGCTGCGCGCGTTTCGGTGGTTTATCGCCGAGCCGCTGGCGTTTGTGGCGCTGACGCACTGGCTGGGCCAGGCATCGCCTGCGCGCGACGGCAGCGCGCCGATCGTGCACAAGCTTGCGGCCGCGTTTGTGTCGGGCGGCTGCGCGGTGGCGCTATGGGCGCTGGCGCAGTTCGCCGGCATGCTGATCGCGCCAGGCGCCTTTCAGCAGAACCTGGGGCTTGATTTTAGCGCCGACGTGCTTGGCCGTCTGCCGCGCGTGGCCTCGATCTACCCAAACCCGAACAACCTAGGCCTGTATATGGGGCGGGTGTGGCCGCTGGCGGCGATGCTGGGGATGGCAGCGTATCGCAGGCGGCGCGGGCTGGGGCTGGTGTACGGCCTGGGCGCGCTGCTCTGCCTTGGCGGCATGCTGGTGTCGTTCTCGCGCGGGGCATGGCTGGGGGCGGGCGCCGCGCTGGTGGTGCTGCTGCTGCCCGAGCTGAAGCGGCGCTTCCGCGCCTGGCTGCTTCCGGTGCTGCTGATCGGCGCGGGCGTGCTGGCCGGTGTGGCCGCGCTGATGCTGGGGCTACGCGGCGGTTTTGCAGGCGGCAGCGTGAATGTGCGGCTGCTGCTGTGGCGCGAGGCGCTGGCGCTGATCGAGCGGCACCCGTTTGGCCTGGGGCTCGACCAGTTCTACTACTACCACAACCCGGTGTTTGGCAATAGCCTGATCGACCCGGCGCTGGCGACTACGAACGACCGCAACGCGCACCAGCCGCACACCTTGCTGCTCGAGCTGTGGCTGAACCTCGGGCCGCTGGGCGTATGCGCGCT
>CALLYN010001059.1 GCA_937858455.1 uncultured Kouleothrix sp. | reverse complement strand
GGCCGTGCACGCGCAGCGGCCCGGCCCCCAGGCTCGCCGCCTCCTCGCCCGCGCGCCGCAGCACGTCTACCTGCTCCGGGTCGGCGGTGGCGTAGACGTAGCCGCGCCGGTTCAGGCGGATGGCGTTGTCGCTGGCGCGCGCAATGCCTTCCAGCAGGTCGATACTGCGGCTCATGAAGCGCACCATGGTGTCGCCCGGGCCGGGCCACCAGTTGCGGTAGCACTCGGTCGATTTGTCGCTGGTGAGCGACAGCGGCGCGCCCTGCTCGACCAGCAGCACGTCGGTGATGCCGCGCTCGACGGCCAGGTAGTAGGCCGCGGCCACGCCGGCGATCCCGGCGCCGCAGATCACGACATCGGCGGAGGCTTTGGTCATGGCGGTTGCTCCTGTTGTGGCGGAAAACGCGCCTATTCTAGCATGCTGCTCGCCGCTGATGTACGCCGGTGCGCGGGCTGTGGCGCTTCGAGTATAATGCAGCGTGGTACTATTGCGGATGCAGAGCTACTGCGAAGGAGCCGATATGACGCGCTACCTGGTGCTGATCCCGCTGCTGATTGTCGCGGTGCTGCTGGTGCTGTTTGGCGTGCAGAACACCCAGGTTGTAACGATCCGCTTTCTGTCGTACAGCGTCGAGAATCTATCGGTATCGCTGGTGATCGTGATCGCCGCGCTGTTCGGCGCGCTGCTGGTGGCGCTGCTGAACCTGTGGGCCGGCGTGCAGCGCTCGCTGCGCCAGCGCGGCGAGCGCAAGGAGCGCGCCGACATGGCTGCGCGCCACCTGGCGCTGCAGAAGCGCGTGGCTGAGCTTGAGCGCGAGAACGCCGGCCTGCGCGACGACGCGGCGCGGCCCAAGAGCGCGCCAACTTCGGCGGCCAAATGAGCGCTGGCCTGGGCCGGGCGCTGGCCGGCCTGCGCGTGCTCGATCTCACGCGGCTGCTGCCCGGCGGCTTCTGCACGCTGGTGCTGGCCGACCTTGGCGCCGACGTGCTGAAGATCGAGGAGCCCGGCCGCGGCGACTACCTGCGCGCCTTTCCGCCGCTCGGCCACACGCAGAGCGTGCTGTTCACCGCGCTGAACCGTGGCAAGCGCAGCCTGACGCTCAACCTGAAGAGCGAGCGCGGGCGCGAGCTGCTGCTCGCGCTGGCCTGCCGCGCCGACGTGCTGGTCGAGAGCTTCCGGCCGGGCGTGCTGGCGCGGCTGGGCCTGGAGTACGCCGCGCTGCGCGACGCCAACCCGCGGCTGGTCGTATGCTCGATCAGTGGCTTCGGGCAGCGCGGCCCACTCAGCGGCCGCGTCGGCCACGATCTGAACTACCTGGGCTATGCTGGCGCGCTGCCGCAGCTCGCGCCGCGCGAAGGCCCGCCGCTGGTGCCGGGGGTGCAGCTGGCCGACATCGGCGGCGGCGCCATGCCTGCGGCGATCGCCATCCTGGCGGCGCTGCTGGCGCGCGAGCGCGGCGCGAAGGGCCAGTATATCGACATCGCCATGACCGACGGCGTGCTGCACTGGATGGCGCTGCTGGCCGCCGAGCAGTGGGCCACCGGCGCGGCGCCGCGCAGCGGCCACGGCCCGATCTCGGGCGGCTACGCCTGCTACAGCGTCTACGCCGCCGCCGACGGCCGCGCGCTCACGGTTGCCGCCGTCGAGCCGCAGTTCTGGGCCAACCTCTGCCGCCTGCTCGATCGAGCCGAATATATTGGGCAGCAGTACGCGCCCTGGCCGGCGCAACAGGCGATCTTCGGCGATCTCGCGGCGCTGTTCGCCACCCGCACGCGCGACGAATGGCTGGAGCTGTTCGGCGACGCCGAGGTGTGCGTCGGGCCGGCGCTCGATCTGCCCGAGGCGCTCGAGCTGCACGCCCGGCGCGCGTTTCTGCTCGACCAGCCGGGCGAAGGGCGCCTGCGCCAGCTCGGCGGGCTGTTTGGCGCCACTGCGGCGCTGCCGGCCCCGGCGCTTGGCCAGCACACCGGCGAAACGCTCGCCGCGCTGGGCCTGGGCGAAGCCGAGATTGCCGGCCTGCGCGCCAGCGGCGTGGTGTGAGCAATCCGCCGCGTAAACCGTGCCATCAGCAATCCATCCAAGGCGAAGTATAATAGGCGCGTAGCCGTTTATCTGCAGGTAACGTATGGATATACGCAACCTCGAAGAAGCCGATCTGCCCGCCGTGCTCGAGCTGTGCCGGCGCTCGCTGCCACTGGACGAGTTCGAGCTTACGCCGCTGCGCCGCCGCCTGATCGAGGAGCCCAACCGCAACCCTAGCTACCAGCTGTGCCTGTGGGACGACGCGCGCCTGGTGGGCGTGATGTTTGGCGGCACGCGCCGCCTGCACGACGGCCACACCCTGCTGCCGCACGAGCGCGCCGTCGGCATCCTGCAGCTGTTCGCCGTCGACCCTGACTACCGGCGGCGCGGCCTGGCGGGGCGTATGCTCACGACGCTGGGCCAGCGCATGCACGGCCGCGGCCTTAGCTGGCTGCGCTGCGGCAATTTCGCGCCCAGCTACTTCTGGCCGGGCGTCGATCTGCGCTATACGCCGGGGCTGTGCTTCCTGCTGCGCCACGGCTTTCACCGCAAGGGCGACGCGGTGAATATGGAGGTGGACCTGACCGCGCACGATTGGGATACCAGCGCCGCAGAGGCGCGCCTGGCCGCCGACGGCTTCAGCATTCGCCGCCTGCTCCCCGGCGACCAGGCCGCGCTGAGCGAGTGGGTGCACGCCGAGTGGGGGTCGATCTGGCAGTGGGAGGCGCTAAGCACCTACGCGAACGACCCGGTGTCGGCATTCGTAGCGCTCAAGGAGGGCAAGCTGTGCGCCTTCGCCTGCTACGATACCTCGTCGTTCCGCAATGTCTTCGGCCCCACCGGCACCGCCGAAGATCAGCGCTGGAAGGGCCTGGGCCGCGTGCTGCTGCTGCGCTGCCTGCGCGATCTGCGCGAGCTGGGCTTCGAGCGCGCCGAGATCAGCTGGGTCGGGCCGATCTCGTTCTATGCCCGCACCGTCGACGCGGCGATCAATCGCTCGTTCTACTGGCTCGAGAAGGAGCTGTGAGCCGGCCCGCGCGTAGGCCCTGTAACTGACAGGACTTAGGCGGTCGCCTGCGCTATCGGCTTGTTCTGCCTGCGGCAGCATGGTACTTCGCTTGCTTTTGTGCTGAGATGTTGGCGCAAAGCGCCAACATCTCAGCACCATCCATGAAA
>CALLYN010001058.1 GCA_937858455.1 uncultured Kouleothrix sp. | reverse complement strand
AGGTCGCCGTGGGCCAGCGCGATCTCGCCAAGCGTCGAGTGCAGGTAGGCTTGAAAGCCAAGCAGGCCATACTCGCGCGCTAGGCTCAGGCCGGTAGCGGCGTACTCGCCGGCGCTGGGGTCGCCCTGGAGCATCAGGTGATAGGCCAGGTTATTGAGCGCCAGCAGCCGGTGCGGGATAATCGTTGGCTGCTCCTCGGCGATTGCGAGCGCCCGGCGGTAGTACTCGATCGCCTGCGGCAGGTCGCCCTGCTGCGCCGCCAGGCTGCCTAGCTCGAAGGTAATATGTGCCAGGTGACTCGGGTCGGATTGCGCCGCGCATGCGCCAAGGGCGTTTTGCAGGTGCTGGCCGGCGCCGGCCAGGTCGACGCCCTCGATCGACAGGGCGGTGCCCCAGACCAGCTCGGCGCTGACGGCCTGGCTGGGCGAGCCGCGCGCCAGCACCGCCTGGGCCATAGTGATCGCGTCGGCGTAGCGCGCCTGCGAGATCAGCGCCTGGGCCAGCTGCAGCCTCGCCTCGCTCGCGCTGGCGGCGTCGCCGAGGGCCTCGGCCAGGTCGACCGCCTGGCGCAGTGCTTCGGTGGCCTGGGCTGGCGCGCCGGCGAAGATATATGCTGTGCCGAGCGCCAGCGAGATGCGCATCCGCCCGGCGGCGTCGGCGCCAACCAGCGCCTGCTGGTAGAAGCCGATCGCCTCGGCCCACGCCGACAGGTCGGCGGCGCGCTGGCCGGCAATCAGCGCGTAGCGCGCCGCCCGCTCGGCGGCTTTGCCTTCGGCGAAGTGCGACGCGATCAGGCCGGCGTAGTCGGCCGGCGCGTCGGCGTGGAGCAGCGCGAGCGCTTCGGCAACCTCGCGATGGATGGCGCGGTGGCGCGCCTCGCCAACTTCGCGGTAGGCCACCTCCATGGTCAGCGGGTGGTCGAAGCGGTAGCCCAGCCCCTCGCCCGGCGCCACCAACCGGCTGGCGCGCAGCTCGTCGAGCGCGTCGAGCGCCGCGCTTTCGGCTAGCCCGGCGGCGCGCGCCACCACGTCGAGCTCGAACTCGCGCCCGATCGCGACAGCCACGTCGAGCACGCGCCGCGCTGCGTCCGACACGCTGGCGAGGCGCGATTCGATCAGGCTGTAGACACTGCGCGGCACGACTGGCGCGTCCGATAGCGCCGAGAGGTTCACGGCGCCGTTTGGGAGCACAACCTGGTGTTCGCGCGCATAGCGCACCAGCTCGCTCAGGATGTACGGGTTGCCGTCGGCATTGCGGTTCAGCCACTCGGCCAGCGGGTAGGCATAGGTTGGGCTGAGCTGGCGCGCCAGCGCAAGCGTATCGTCGGGGGCGAGGCGGCGCAACGGCACGCGCAGCAGCCGATCCTCGCGCGTCAGCGCCGTCACCAGCGCAGCCAGCGGCGATCGTGGCGACACCGCGCGCGCCGTGGCCAGAAATACAAGCGGCGCGCCGGTGGGCTGGCGCACCAAGTAGCCCAGCAGCGCCAGCGTCGAGGCGTCGGCCCAGTGCAGGTCGTCGAGCAGCAATGTCACCGGCTGGCGCCGCGCCAGCGCCAGCAGCAGCTGGTTCAGCGCCTCCCACAGCCGCGACTCATTGCCGCCCGGCACGATCGTGTCGAACACGCCGGGGTCGTCTTCGGCGTGCAGCTCGGGCAGCAGCCTTGTCAGCTCGCGCAGCCAGATGCCGGGCAGGCCAAGCTCGCCGATCATCTGCGCCGCGCCAGGCTGGCGTGTCAGCCCGCGTAGCGCCTCGATCACCGGCTGGTATGGCAGCGCCTGCTCAAGCTCGCGCGCCCCGCCGATCAGCGCAACCCCGCCGTGGCGCTCGATAAACGCGCTGGCCAGGCGCGTTTTGCCAATGCCGGGCTCGCCTTCGATCAGGCCCAGGCGCCGGCTCGCCGCCAGGCCGCCAAGCTGCGCAAGCTCGGCGTCGCGGCCGGTGAAGGGCAGCACATCAGACGATGGACGATAGACCAAGGACAAAGGATGCGGACGCTGTGCTTGAGCAATCTCTTCGTCTTTGGTGTTTCG
>CALLYN010001057.1 GCA_937858455.1 uncultured Kouleothrix sp. | reverse complement strand
CGCGCGCTCGATCAGCGGCTCGGCCGCTTCCGCCTCGGCCAGCGCCTGGGCGCGCAGCCGCTCGAACGCCTGCCGCTCGGCCGGCGCCAGCCGGCTGAGGATCAGCTGGAAGTTCTTGATCGCCTGCTCGCCGCTTTGGCCGCGCAGCGGCACCCCAGCCGCGTTGGCCTGGTTCGGGTAGAGCTCAAGCTCGGCCGCGCGCGCGGCGTCGTTCTTCTGTTGGCTCACGGCATCCTCCCCGGCGTAGTGCAGCACGCGCGTCGCCTGGCCCGAATGCTACTTCCAGCGGCCACGAGCGTCTATGACGCCTGATACAGTTGCTGTAGATCGCGGTTGCGCTGCAGCCGCTCGAGCATATTGCGCTTGGTGCGGTAGACCGCGCCGATGTCGGCGAACAGGCCCGGGTGGCGGGCGTAGATCGCGCGCGGTGGCTGGTCGTGCAGAAAGCTCTCGACGAGCACGGTGCGCTCTTGCGCTGTGCTGGCCATCGCGCCGACGATCTGCCAGATCTCGCCGCGCTCAAGCTCGCCCACCAGCGCGTGCTCGGGCGTCTCGGCGGCGCACAGCTCGAGCGCCTCGATCGAGCACTCGCGCGTGGCGTTGCTGCGCCCCGCGTCGATCACCGTGGTCGAGACGCAGCTGCGCAGGTAGGCCAGCAGGCTTGCCAGCGTCGGGAACTGGCCGAAGCGCTCGGGCGTGAGCGCGGCCCACGCGCGGGCGAACGCCTGGTCGGCCAGGTCGGCGGCCTGGTCGTTCAGGCCCAGCCGGTTGCTGAAGCGAAACGACCAGGCCAGCAGCATGCCGCGGTAGCGCGTGTAGATCACCGCCCAGGCGTGGCTGTCGCGCTCGACGATTGCGCGGCGGAACAGCTCGTAGCCCTCGCGATCCGGCAGGCTGAGTGTTGCTGTGCTCATTGCATGCTCCTTGTGTTTCAGGTTGAACCTGGCGCAAGTGAAGCATGCCGGGGGGCGCACGAAGTATGAGTTTGCGCTACAAAAAGTGAGATAAAAAGTGATAATCGGCCTTCCGGCTCGTTTATTTCAGTGGAAGCAACCGTGCGAGCCGGGTATCGACAGGCCTTGATGCGATATGACTAGGACTTACGCAGCTGCTTTCAGGCGGCTTCGAAGCCCTAGCTATGTGGAGTGCCATGGAAGAGAACGAGCTGATCTCGTTCGGCGAGTGGCTGCGGCTGCGGCGTAAGGCGCTCGACCTCTCGCAGGAGGCGCTGGCCCAGCTGGTGGCCTACAGCGTCGCCACGATCCGTAAGATCGAATCCGACGGCCAGCGGCCCTCGCGCGACCTCGCGGCCAAGCTGGCCGAGCAGCTGCGGCTCGCGCCCGACGAGCGCGAGACGTTTGTGAGCGTCGCGCGCGGCGCGCTGCGTGTTGGACGCCT
>CALLYN010001056.1 GCA_937858455.1 uncultured Kouleothrix sp. | reverse complement strand
GAGACGCCGAGGGTGCCGAGGATGCGCCCGCGCGCCCGCAGCGGCACGATCAGCAGGCTTGCGATCCCAAAGCGATCGAGGTATGGCTGGTAGAGCAGCTGCACCTGATCGCGGATCTGCTCGGGCGGCAGCGTCGCGAGCAGCAGCGCCTCGCCGGTTCTCACAACCTGCGAAGCCATTCCGTTTTTCACCGGGTAGGGCGCCGTAGCCAGGAGCTGGCGAATAAACGCGGTGCCGTCGGGGTTGGAGTGATACATCGCGACTTTATTGAGCCACTGCCCGTCGTCGGTGAGCAGCGTCACGATGCAGGCGTCGCCGATGAGGTTGGAGATATGCTGCGCGAGCGTATCGAACAGTGGCTGCAGCTCGGTGCCGGATTCGGCCAGCGCCTGCGAGAGCTCGGCCAGGGCGGTGGCATAGCGCGCGTGCTCGCGAATCTGTTCGGCCAGCGTGGTGCGCTCGGCGATCTCGGCCTGGAGGCTGGCATTGGCGCGCGCCAGGTCGGCGGTGCGCTCGGCCACGCGCCGCTCGAGCTCGCTGTTCAGCTGGCGGATCTGGGACTCGGCCTGCTTGCGCTCGGTGATATCGCGGATCAAGCCCAAGACGGCTGGGCGGTTGCCGAACTGCATGCGGCTGGCGCGCACCTCGACCCAGAGCGGCTCGCCGCCCTGGCGCAGAAAGCGCGCCTCGTAGTGCTGCGCTGGCTCCGGGCCATTGCCGATGCGCTGTGCGAAGCGCTCGTTCCACAGCGCCAGAAACTCGGGCGCTACTACGTCGCCAAACGGCCGGTAGATGAATTCGTCGTACTGGTAGCCGAGCATGGCCGGCAGCACCCGGTTAGCGAAGACAAAGCGCTGGTCCTGGGCCACAAACATGCCATCGGCGATCGCCTCGATGACTTTGCGATACTGCTGCTCGCTCTCGCGCAGCGCCCGTTCCGCATCCTGGCGGCGCTCTAGCTCGCGCCGCGCCTGATCGAACAGCTGTGCGTTGCCGATCGCCAGCGCCGCGCGGTCGGCCAGGTCGCGGGCCAGCCGCAGGTCGTCGTCGCTGTATGCCGCCAGATCGAGTCGCTGGCGCGACATGTACAGTAGGCCGATCAGCTGGCCGCGCAGCAGCAGCGGCGCGACGATCATGCTGTGCGTATGCAGCTGCTCATCCGGCGCCTCGCACCCGGCCGACACGGCGCGCATACTCGCCTGGTCGGGCTGCGCGATCAGCACGGGCTGCGATGTATGCAGCAGGTCGCGCAGGAGCGGCTGGTCGTCGGCGCGTAGCTCGGTATCGCCCCACGCGCCCGGCGCCAGGTTGTGCGGGGCTGGGCCGGCATCGTGCAGCGCAGCCAGGCGCAGCGTCTTGCCGTCGCCCGAGAGCATGCGCAGCGCGCAGCTCGCGCGCAGCAGCCGGGCGGTGGCGCGTACCACCTGGTCGAGCACGTCCTGATATTCAGTGCCGGCCTCGGCGAAGGAGCGGGCAGCGTCGGCCAGGAGCTGCAGGTGCGCCGCGTGGGCACTGGCCTGCAGCTCGGCCTGCTTGCGCGCGGTAATATCGCGCTCGATGCCGATCAGGCCGATCGTCTGGTTCTGGCTATCGCGCAGCGGCAGCTTGGTTGTCATCAGCCAGTACGGCTTGCCCGCCAGGTCGAGCTGCGGTTTTTCCCAGCCTGTCAGCGGCTGGCCGGATGTGATGATCTGCTGCTCGATCGCGTAGTACTGTGCTGCCAGATGCTTGGGGTAGAAGTCGAAGTCGCTCTTGCCGCTCAGCGCGGCGGGCGTGGCAACGCCCATAAACGCAGCGGTGGCCTGGTTGGCGATCACAAAGCGGCTGTGGGTATCCTTCAAAAAGATCAGGTCGGGCAGGTTGTCGATCAGCGTGCGCAGCCAGTAGCGCTCGGTGGCAAGCTGCTCTTGCATGCGCCGGCGCTCGCCGATGATACTGAGCGTCAGCAGCAGCTCGGTCGGGCGGCCGGCCGGGTCGCGCGCGATCACCTTCTCGCGGCTGTGCAGCCATTCCCACTGGCCATCCTTGCGCTTCAGCCGGTATTCGATCGGCTCGGTTTCTTCGTCGTTGAGCAGCCGCTGCCAGTGTACCGCCAGCGCCACCGCGTCGTCGGGGTGCACAGCGTGCATGATCGAGCCTGGCTCTTGCAGCTCGGCGAGCGTGTAGCCGAGCAGATCGGGCTGGTTAAGGTAGGTCGCCCGGAACAGCGTAAGATCGATGATATAGATGATATCCGGCGAGTTTTCGGCCAGGTTGCGGAAGCGCTGCTCGCTGGCGCGCAGGGCGGCTTCGGCACTGGCCTGGTCGCTGCGGTCGCGCAGTACCAGCACGGCGCCCAGCAGCTTGCCGGCCGTGTCTCTGATTGGTGCGCCGCTGGTGTCGATCGGCAGCTCACGGCCGTCGCGCGCCAGCAGCAGGTGGTTTGAGCGTGTGAGCGCAGCACCGGTGCGCAGCACCGACGCGGCCGGGTCCTCGGCGGGCGCGTGTGTGTGCTCGTCGGCCAGCTGTAGCAGTGTGCCAAGCGCCTGGCCGGCCGCGTTGTGGTTCCAGCCGGTGAGGCGGGCGGCTTCGGCGTTGACAAACGTGACTACGCCGGCCGCGTCGGTGGCGATCACGCCGTCGCTAATGCTGGCGAGCGTCACTGCGTGCAGCTGCTGGCTGGCCTCGGCGTGGCTACGCGCGCGCTGCAGCGCCTCGCTCAGCACGCTCACCAGCAGCCCGGCCGCGATCAGCCCGAGCCACTGGACGATCTGCAGCGACGAGCCGATCGCCAGGCTGTAGTGCGGGGCGAGCAGAAAATAGTTGACGCCCAACGCGGTCGCGATCGTCGCGAGCAGGCCCGGGCCAAAGCCGCCGGCGTAGGCGCACAGAATGATCGGCAGGACAAACAGCACCATAGCCGGCGCGTCGCCGGCGATAAACCCGGTGCCAAGCTGCACCAGCAGAAGCAGCACAGGCGCGCCCAGCGCCAGCAGGTAGGCGCCCCAGGCGTTCAGGTGCGCGCCGGCCGGCCTGTGCTGCGTGCTTGGGCCAGGCGTGAGCTCAACCTGGTGGCCCTGTTGGCGCAGCGCTGTTGCGAGCGTCGCGCACTCGGCAGAGGAGTCGTCGAAGATCAGAATGTGCGCCATTGGCGCTCCGTTTCAGTGAAAAGTATTGTAATGTAATGGGAGGCGCCGATCGTTCATCTGCGGCGAACGGTACGCACTGGCGATCGTATGGGGGTACCGCTGCTTGCCGCGAATGTGCCGTGAGTCGATCACGCGTCGTGAGGCTGCAAGAAGCATTCTGCTCAGTAGTTAGTATATGCTAACTCGCCATATCTTGCGAAACAAGAGCTTCACGGCTGGTTATCGTAGCTTCCTTATTGCTAAAGGCGTATTCATGCTGTAGCGGGCGCGCATCCGAGGCCGCCGAGGTGCCGCGCAGCCACAGATAGAATCAGGCATTGGCGCGAAATAGCGCGGATGCCTTGCCAATAAGCATAGTACAATGTGTATGCGCTGTATAGGCCCGGGAGTTGACGGTTTGTAATCGAAAAATTGCAATAGTATGAGCGGCGCTCGTACTCGCGCCGGCGCAGATCATGCCAGCTCCGCTTGATCGCTTTCTTGTTGCGGTGTCCTGCCCGGCGAAGCCGGGCAGGACACCGCAAAAAAAGTTCGGGTGCGGCTTTGCCGCACCCGAACTCCCTCGATCAAACGCCGCGAATCGAGCCACGCCTCAGCTCTGGCTGTGCAGAACGCACACCACCACCGCCCACACCGCCAGCTCGGCGATAGTGGCCTCGATCTTGGCGCCCAACTGCTGAAATTCCAGCGCGATCGGCCGGCCATGCTCGGCGTCGGGCGTGAGCAGCAGCAGCGCCCGCAGCGGCGGCACGCCGCCCAGGCATAGCACCAGCGGCCCGCGCGGCGCCGGCGGCGTGCGCAGTGCGTTCCAATCGGTTGTGTCCTGGTCGCTCAGGTTGACCAGGTGCACGACACGGTAGCCCGGCCGGCGCCGCGCGATCGCCCAGACGCGGCCGGGCGTGGCTTCGGCCGCAGCCGGCGCGCCGTCGAGCATTACGTCGGCGCCGTCCCAGTCGCTCAGCGCGCCGTCGCTCAGCCACTCCTCGTAGCGCACCACGAAGTCGTAGTAGGCGTGCATACGCGGCACGAACCCTGGCCGCAGCGTGGCATACTTGGGGTAGTACGGGTCGCAGAGAATGCCGTCGCGCTCGCCCAGCAGCAGGTGCGAGCCGCCCACGGCGGCGATCACGGCGGTGGCCAGCAGCGCGGCCGCCTCGGCTTCGGCGATATGCTCGGGCGCGCAGTCGAGGAATGGCGACAGGTACGCCGCCAGGATCACCGGCTTGTTTCGGCCCAGCTGCCGCGCAGCGCGCACGAGCCGGCGCAGGTCGTTGTAGCTTACGTCGGGCGGCCACACCTCGATATACACTGCGTCTTGCGTGGTCGCGGCTACCGTCTCGATCGGCCAGTTGCCGACAGCGTTGAAGATCACACCGGCGCTCGGCCGGGCCTCCACCACGGCGGCGCGCGCGGCGTCGATCAGCGGCGGGAAATGCTCGGACAGATCGGCCGGCGCGCCGCTGGCGTCGGTGGCGGTTTTGGGGAAGCCGTACTGGTCGAGGTGGATGCCGTCGAAGCCGAGCTCGCTCACGCAGCGGGCGAACTCGGCCACGATCGCCGGAACCCAGGGCGATTCGGGCGCGATGTTCATGATATAGAACAGCCCGGCCAGGCTGACGCGCTGGCCGTGGTCGTCGAACAGCGCTAGCTCGGGGTGCGCGTCGGCGTACTCGGGCTCGGCGCCATATACCGCGCCATAGGCCAGCGCTGCGGCGCCGCGCGCCTGCACTGCGGCGATGGCCGCGCGCACAGTCGCCAGCGAGAGCCGGCGCCCCAGCGCGTCGGTGAAGCCGCCGTCGGCCGGGTCGACCTGATCGGCCGGCGGCAGCAGCACGTAGTGCCGCCACATCCAGTCGTAGAACTGCACCACGTTGAGGTGGTTGCGCAGCAGCGAGTCGCAGCGCTCGGCAACATCGTGCTGGCCCGGGCTGAAATCCGAGAGAAAGCCATAGCGCGGGGCCTGCGCCCAACGGTCGAGCACGTCGAGTGCGCCGCTGCCGCGCGCGGCCGGCAGGCCCGCCGCGTCGAGCAGTGCGGCGTCGAGGCCGTAGCCGCGCGGGGTGTCGGGCGGCAGCGCCAGCGCGAACGCCACCTGTGTCACGGTGCCGGCCGCCAGCGCCACGTCCTGCTCCAGCCGGGCAATCGTGCGGTCGAGGTGCGTCAGCTCGAGCGAGATCCGCGCCGGCGCGGCGCTTTCGGCCGCCGCGATCGTCACGAGCACGCGCGCAGGCTCGCCGGGCCGGTAGCTGGCGCGGTCGGGCGCTACATCGACGATGTGTGCGTTAGTCATGGTTCAAACCCGCTTTCCAGCTCGGTGCGTCGAAGGCGTACGGGCGCGATAGGGCGCGCCTGTACTGCGTCACGTCGAATTCCTGGGAATTGAACTGTGCGTGAGGTGCCATTGCGTTGTTCCTTTAGCGCTGTTCGAGCCAGATCATATCCCAGTAGTGCAGGCGCGGCAGCGTAAACCGGATGAACGGCCCCTGCGCGTCGCTGCCGCTGCTGTAGTCGAGCGCGGTCGCGGCGCCGTGGTTGGCGTCGGGCGTGGCGTACCACAGCCGCGCGCCGGGGCCTGGAGGTGTGGGCACACGCAGCGTGACGCTCAGGTCTGCCAGCGTGGCGGGCGCGGGGTAGATCGCGCCGGCGTCGCGCCACAGGCTCAGGCGATTGCTCTTCAGGTTGATCAGGTGTACGATGGCGGCGGCAGGCGTGGCGCGCGGGAGCGCCCAGATCGTGCCGGCGCGGCCGTCGTCGCTGGTTGGCTGGCCGTCGATCGCCACGCGAATTGCGGCCGGGCGCGCGCCGTCGCGCAGCAGGTTCTCGTAGGCCACCAGGAAGTCGTAGCCGTCGCGCATGGCCGATCTGAGCGTGTCGCTCATCACCAGCGGCTGGCTCGGGAAATACTCTTTCGAAAGCATGCCCTCGCCGTCGCCTAGCTCGAGGTGCGCGGCCCCGGCGGCGAAGATCGCCGCGTCGGCGAGCCGCACCGACGGCTCGCGGAAAAAGCGCGTGCCGCCGCTGCTCTGCTCGGCGTAGGCTTTGTTCATATACGCCGGCAGCACCACCGCTTTGTCGGTGTGCGCGCGGGCCTGCTCCACCAGGCCCACAATATCCCGGTAGGTGCTGATGCCGTCGCTCTCCCACAGCTCCGAGTAGATCACGTCGACGTTCGCGCCGTCGGCGATCTGGTTCTGGCCGTAGCCACCGACGCTGTTGAACACGACGCGCGTGCCCAGCGCGGCGCGAGCCTGGTTCACAAACGCCACATATGCGTCGGGCATGTCGACGACCTGCTGATCCCAGTTCCACAGCAGCCCGCGCTTGCCGAGCGTGTCGATATGCCAGCCGTCGAATGCGAAGTGCGCGAATACCTGGCGCTCCTGGCCGAAGATGTACTGCTGCCACTCGCGGTTCGATGGGTCGAACAGAAACAGTTTGCTGGTGGCCCAGCTTGCCGGCAGCGGGTGGAAGTCTTGCTGGGCTGGGGTGTAGCCGCCGCCGCCCTGCTTGAACAGGCCCCACTCGGTTTTCACCCCGCTGCCGTCGCGCCAGTAGCTGTCGTAGGCGCCAAACGCCAGGTTGTAGTTCAGCGCCAGCATGCCGCGGCGGTGGGCCTGCTCGATCAGCGCCGCCACGCTGGCGCGCGCCGTGCTGCGGCCGGCGATGTCGGGCCAGCTGGCTGCGGGCGAGTAGGGCCGGTGGTGCTGCCACTGCCAGTCGTAGAACTGCAGCGCGTTGAGGTGGTAGCGGTTCAGCGCGTCGATCGTCGCGGCAGCG
Source organism: uncultured Kouleothrix sp. (assembly GCA_937858455.1). Lineage (GTDB taxonomy): Bacteria > Chloroflexota > Chloroflexia > Chloroflexales > Roseiflexaceae > Kouleothrix. The sequence continues at coordinate 207 of CALLYN010001056.1, read as the reverse complement.
TCGACTTCCGCGCCGAAACGGCTCAGGAAGCCGTAGCGCGGGAAGCGGCGCCAGTCGCTCGACACGTCTACCGCGCTGGCGGCCTGGTCGAGCGGCGTGTCGCCAACGAGCGCCGCCGCCGCCACGCGGTAGCCGCTGAAGTCGGCGGTCGGCGGCTGCCAGCTGAAGCTGAGCGTGGCGGTTGCGCCCGGCGCGAGCTGCGCGACC
>CALLYN010001055.1 GCA_937858455.1 uncultured Kouleothrix sp. | reverse complement strand
CCTTGGCGTTGCGGATGGGGAACATCAGGCGGCCGCGGAAGCGATCGTAGTAGCCGCCCTGGTCGCGCTTGATCGCCAGGCCGGCGGCCTCGATCTCCTCGGGCTCAAAGCCCTTGCGGTCGGTCAGGTAGCCCAGCAGCGCGCTCCACTCGTCGGGGCTGTAGCCCAGCTGAAACGACTCAAGCGTGGCCTGGTCGATCTGGCGCTTGGCGACGTAGGCGCGCGCGCCCTCGCCGCGCGGCGACTTCAGCAGCATATGCTGAAAGAAGGTGGCGGCGGCCGCGTTGATCTCGAGCAGGCGCGTGCGCTGGTGCTCCTGCTGGTTATCTTCCTCGGTGCGCTCCTTGAGCTGCACGCCGGCGCGCTGGGCCAGCTGCTCGAGCGCGCCGTGGAAGTCGAGCCCCTCGCGCTGCATCAGGAAGTCGAACACGGTGCCCGAGGCCTTGCAGCCGAAGCAGTGGTAGCTCTGCGTCTCAGGAAACACGTAGAACGCCGGCGTCTTGGTATTCGGGTGAAACGGGCAGAAGCCGACGTAGTTGCGGCCCGATTTGCGCAGGTTCACGTGCTGGCCGATGAACTCGACCACGTCGATGCGCTCTTTGATTTGGTCGGTTACATTCGACATATCGTTTTGACCTTTAGGTTTTGCGCCGGAGCTCGCGAAGCGCAGAACCTGGCTACGCTCCCCACGTGCGCGGCACGTACAGGTCGTTGAACACCTTGATCGCGTAGCGGTCGGTCATGCCGGCCACAAAGTCCACCACCGCGCGCTCGGTCGGCTCGCCGCGGGCCGCGTTGATCCGCAGCAAGTCGGCGGGAAGCTGCTCGGGGTGCGCGAGGAAGTGGCGATAGAGCAGGTCGATCATCAGGCGCACCTTGGCGTCGTCGGCCTTGGCGCGCGAGCCGAGGTACACGTTCTGGTACATAAACTCGCGCAGCTGGTTGGTGGCCGCGAGCGTGTGCGGGCTCATGGCCAGCAGCGGCGGGTCGGGCGGCGCGCCCTCGCCGCCGGCCCACCAGTTATAGTCGATCAGGTCGCAGACCATGGTGTTGATCCGCTGGGCGTGCGTATCGCCGAGCGCCGCCACGGCGTCGCGCGGCAGGTCGCTGGCGTGCAGCAGCCCGGCGCGCAGCGCGTCGTCGATGTCGTGGTTGATGTAGGCGATCGAGTCGGCGATCTTGATGATCTGGCCCTCGAGCGTGCTGGCCACACCCCAGGCGGTGGCCATGATGTCGCGGCGGGCTTTGGAATGCAGGTAGATGCCCTCGCGCACCGCGTATGTCAGGTTCAGGCCCTGGCCATCTTTCTCGAGCACCTCGACGACGCGGCGGCTCTGCTCGTTGTGGCGAAACGAGTGGCCGCGCGCGTGCGAGAGCGCGGCCTCGCCGGCGTGGCCAAACGGCGCGTGGCCAAGGTCGTGGCCAAGCCCGATCGCCTCGACCAGATCTTCGTTCAAGCGCAGCGCGCGCGCCACGGTGCGAGCGATCTGTGTCACCTCAAGCGTATGCGTCAGGCGCGTGCGGTAGTGGTCGCCCAGCGGCGCGATAAACACCTGCGTCTTGTGCTTGAGCCGGCGAAACGGCTTGGAGTGCAAGATCCGGTCGCGGTCGCGCTGAAAGCGCGTGCGCACCGGCGACTCGTCCTCGGGCTGGTCGCGCGCCGCCGTATCGCTGAACGCCGCCAGCGGCGAAAGCCGCTCGTGCTCATCGGCCTCGAGCCGCTCACGAATTCCGGCATGAGTCGGGCGCAGATCGGGCATGGCGTTTCCTGGAAGTCGGAGTCGGGAGTCAAAATCGGAAGTCAGAAGCTCGGTAGCAGACCAGGCATACGCGAGTAGCACCGGGTGATGGTGGAAGACCGGCTTACGGTAGCCTGACTCCTGGCTCCTGAATACTTGGTGTTGGAATTGTACTACGACTCAGGGCGCGCTGCAAAGCCAGCCCCAGCGCGGCGGCGATGTGGACGACGACGACTGCCTGGAAGTAGATTGCGTGCTTGGCGCTGTTCGCCAGGTCGCGGGCCTCGGCGGTGGCGGTGAAGCAGCCGAGCGGCCCGTGCTGGCCCCACACCACCGCGCACGACTCGTAGCGCGCGGCGAGGAACGGCGCGAAGAAGTAGATGCAGAAGCACACCCCGGCGGCCCACAGCCGCTCGCCGCGGCGCGCGAAGAACCAGCCCCAGAAGGTGGCGAAGGGCGTGGCGAAGATCACCCATGTCTGGGCGCGCAGCCGTTCGTCGATGCCCAGATCGGGCGCGGCCCCACGGTTGACGATCGCCCAGCCGGCGCCGAGCAGCGCAGCGCCGAAGATCAGCACAAAGGTTTTGAGATCAAAGCGGGCCATGCGCACACTCCTGAATGGGTACAAGATTATAGCACAGGTCGGGGGCGGGTGCCGGCTTTCCGCAACAGCCGGCAGCCACGAAACGGGTGGCGCCAGAAAGCACACCGCTGGCGGTTGTGGTATCATACGCGCTGCATCAACCATTGCCAAAGGAGCGATCGTGACGCTGCTGCTGCTGATTCGCCACGGGACGAATGACTGGGTGCATGGGCGGCTGGCCGGCTGGACGCCGGGCGTACACCTGAACGACGAGGGCCGCGCTCAGGCTGCGGCGCTGGCCGAGCGCCTGGCGTTTCTGCCGATCGACGCGATCTACACCAGCCCGCTCGATCGCACCGTCGAGACGGCACAGGCGATCGCCGGGCCGCGCAACATGCCGCTGCGGCTGATCGAGGGCCTGGGCGAAGTGAAATATGGCGAGTGGCAAGGCGCTGAGCTGAAAGAGCTGTACAAGCACGAGCTGTGGCCCGGCGTGCAGTTCTACCCCAGCGGCACGCGCTTTCCCGGCGGCGAAACGCTTGGCGAAGCGCAGGTGCGCATGGTCGCCACCCTCGACGCGCTGCGCGCGCAGCACCCCAAAGGCATTATTGCGGTGGTGTCGCACGCCGATATCATCAAGCTGGCGATCGCCTACTACGCCGGGCTGCACGTCGACCTGTTCCAGCGGCTCGAGATCATGCCCTGCTCGCTCACCGCGCTGGCCTTCACGCGTATGGGGCCGCGCCTGCTGGCCTATAACCACGTAGGCGGGCTCGAGTACCTGAAGCCCAAGCCCGAGGAGCCAGCCAAGCCCGAAGCTCCGGCCGAGACCTCGCCGGCCGAGACCACACCCACGCCGGCCGAAAGCGCGCCAGCCAAGCCCGAAGCTCCAGCCGAGGCCGAAAGCGCGCCAGCCAAGCCCGAAGCTCCAGCCGAGGCCGAAAGCGCGCCAGCCCAGCCCGAAGCTCCAGCCGAGGCCGAAAGCGCGCCGGCCCACGCCACAGCCAACGGCGCCGACCACGGGGCGCCAGGCGAGTATCAAGTAACGTTTTAAAGGGACGCAAGAGGGTCATGTCCGATTATACCTATGATCTGAACCCGGTCACACGCATCACCGCCCACGCCGTCGGCGAGCCGGGCAAGCGCGTGTTCTACCTGCAGGCCCGCCGCGAGCGCGAGCTCGTGTCGCTGATCTGCGAAAAAGAGCAGGTGCGCGCGCTGGCGCACCACATCAACCAGCTGCTCGAAGACATAGCCGAGAAAAACCCGCTGCTCTCGTCGAGCGACGACATGCTGGTGCTGGCAAGCGATATGAGCCTGGAAGAGCCGCTCGAGTCGCGCTTCCGCATCGCCCAGATGGGCATTGGCTACGACGCCGAGCGCGACCTGATCATTCTGGTGATGCAGGGAAGCACCGAAGAAGAGGACGAAACCGCGCCAACCGCGCGCTTCGCGGCCACGCGCCAGCAGATGCGCGCGCTCAGCGAGCACGCCGCGCAGGTGGTGTCGAAAGGCCGCAGGATCTGCGGCAACTGCGGCCGGCCGATCGACGCGTCGGGGCACTTCTGCCCGCAGATGAACTAGCCCTGCGCGGCGTTGGCGTGCGCGGCGCGCCACAGTCTCGCCTTCGGCAAAGCCAAACTTTCCAACATAGGTTCTCGGATGTGGCGCGTGGCGCAACATACGAGCACAAGTGAAGCTTAAAGGACCTTGCTGCTGCAGGCGCAGTGGCGCACTCGCTCGCACAGATCATGCAATGTGCGTAGTACGTAGACTCGTACAACGAGCTACGCGCTACGCGCTAGTGAATAAACATGACAGACGCGCAACCAAACGAGCTGAATGTGGCCGACGTGCTGGCGCTGCTGGCACACGGCGAGCTGGACGTGCAGGGTATGCTGCCCTGGAGCAGCAACTACACCCTGCTCACCACCGTGCGCAACAATGGCCTGCAGGGCCTCGCGGTATACAAGCCGCGCCGTGGCGAGCGCCCGCTGTGGGATTTCCCGCGCGGCACGCTCTGCCAGCGCGAGGTGGCGGCCTACCTGCTGAACGCCGCGCTGGGCTGGGATCTCGTGCCGCCGACGGTGCTGCGCGACGGGCCGTACGGCATCGGCTCGGTGCAGCTGTTTATCGACGCCGACCAGGAGGCGCACCTCTTTACCATGCAGAAAGAGGGCGGCTTTGAAGCGACGATCGAGCGGCTGGCCGCGTTCGACGTGCTGGCGAACAACGCCGACCGCAAGAGCGGCCACTGCCTGAAAGGCCACGACGGCCGGCTGTGGGCGATCGACCACGGCATCTGCTTTCACGCCGAGCCCAAGCTGCGCACCGTGCTGTGGGACTACGCCGGCAAGCCGCTGCGCCCTGACATCCTGGCCGACTTGCGCAGCCTGCGCGCGAACCTTGGCGGCGCCACGGCCGATATGTTCGCCAGCCTGCTGGACCCCGACGAGCTGCGCGCGCTACGGCGGCGGCTCGACCGGCTGATCGACAGCGGCAAGCACCCCGACCCCGGCCCAGGGCGCAATATTCCCTGGCCGCCCGTCTAGCCCCGAAAGGTAACACCGCATGCCCGACTACGCCCATCGCCTCGCGCGGGTGCAAGAGCGCATGGCCGCCACAGGCGCCGATCTGCTGTTCCTGCCGCGCTCGGCGAACCTGCACTATCTCACCGGCATCCCGCGCGAAGAGCCCAACTTCGGCAACACCATGTACCCTGGCGAGTGGCTGTCCGGCGCCTGGATCACGCCCCAGGGCGCGCCCATCCTCACCATCCCGCGCATGCTGGCCGCGTTTCACCTCGAGATCGCCGGCTACGATGTGCGCGTGCTGCCCGACGCCGGCGACCCGGCCGCGCTGGCCGCCGAGGTGCTGGCCGCGCTCGGCGTACCG
>CALLYN010001054.1 GCA_937858455.1 uncultured Kouleothrix sp. | reverse complement strand
CGCGGCGCGGGCAGTAACACGCACCCCATATTTCTTCTTGGTGGGGGTTCGGGGGGCGGCTTGGCCGCCCCGAGTTTCTTTATTTCTTCTTGGTGGGGGTTCGGGGGCGGCGAAGCCGCCCCCGAATTTCTTTTTGTGCTGCACTGCGTGGCGAAGCCACGCAGTGCAGCACAATCTATACGTGATCATAGCGACGAGCGTATCACACAACGAACGCGATCAAACGGAGCTGGTATGAGCGGAAGCGCTGAAAAGCTCCGCTCTGCCGAAGGCGAAATGCCGGCCGCGAGCCTCGTGGCGGATCAGAACTCGCCCGCCTCGCCAACGCGCACGCGCTCGAGCAGCACAAAGCTCAGGCCGGTGGTAAGCATCAGGATGGTGCTCAGCGCCAGCGCCCGGCCGTAGTTCTCGGCGCCTGGCAGCCCCAGCAGCCGGTCGATCACCACCGGCACGGTCTGGTTCTCGGGGCGCGCCAGCAGCAGCGCGGCCCCAAACTCGCCAATCGACACCGTGAACGCGAATGCCGCGCCTGCCAGCAGCGCCGGCAGCAGCAGTGGCAGATCGACTTCGCGCAGCACCCGCAGCGGCCCCGCGCCTAGCACGCTGGCCGCCTCGCGCAGCCGTGGGTCGAGCCCGCGCAGCGTGGGCAGCAGCGCGCGCACCACGAATGGGAATGCCAGCAGGGCGTGCGCTACCGGGATGAGCCAGGGCGAGGCCAGCAGGTTCAGCGGTGGCCGCCCGAACACCAGAATATAGCCGAGCCCCAGCGTCACCGCGCTTGCGCCGAGCGGCAGCATGAAGATCGGGTCGAGCAGTGCCGAGAGCCGAGAGCCAAGGAACGCGAAGCGGCCAGCGCCGCCCCGGCTTCTCGGCTCTTGGTACTTGGTTCTCTCCGCCAGCAGGTACGCGCCCGGCACGCCCACCAGCAGCGCGAGCGCGGTAGCTGCCAGCGCGAAGCGCAGCGAGTTGCCGATGGCGATCAGCGGTGGCAGCGCGAACGCCCCGCGCGCCGGGTTGGTATTCAGCCGCAGGTAGTAGCCGAGCGTGAGCTGGCTGGCGCCGCCTGGCGAGATCGCCGTGACCGAGCGCAGCGCCAGCGCCAGCAGCGGCGCGCCGATCAGCGCCAGCAGCGCCGCCAGATTTGCAGCGACAAACACGCGTTGGCGCCAGGTGACGAGCGGGCGCGCGCTGGCCGCGCGCGCACGCATGTCCAGCGGCACGCTGGCGCGCCGCTGCAGCCACGTGTACGCCAGCGTCGTCAGCAGAGTTGCGGCCATCTGCACCAGCGCCAGCGCTGCCGCCAGGTCGAGCCGCAGCAGGCTGGTGGTAAGCCGGTAGATCTCGACCTCGACGGTGGCGAAGCGCGGCCCGCCCAGGATGCGGATCACGCCGAAGCTAGCGAAGGTGTAGACGAAGATCAGCAACGCTGCCGCGCCAATCGCCGGCAGCAGCAGCGGCAGCGTCACCTCGCGAAACGCGCGCAGCCGGCTGGCGCCCAGCACCGCCGCCGCTTGCTCGAGGCGGCTGTCGAGCGCGCCCCAGAACGCGCCGACGATCCGCAGCACCACGCTGTAGTTATAGAATACGTGGGCGATCAAGATCAGCGCCAGCGTTTGATCAAGCCGGATGGGCGGTTCGGCCAGGCCAAGCCAGCTTTGCAGCGCCGTATTCAGCAGGTCGCGCGGGCCGATCAGCGCCTTGAACGCCGCTGCTACCACCACTGTCGGCAGCACAAACGGCACCGTGGCCAGCGCGCGCAGCAGCGCCTTGCCGGCGAAGCGGTAGCGCGCGAACGCATATGTCGCCGGTAGCGCCACCAGCAGCGTCAGGGCGGTCGAGAGCAGCGCCTGCCAGGTGCTGAACCAGATGACCTCGAAGTAGTAGCTGTCGGCCAGCAGCCGGGCAAGCCCGCCGTCGGCCGGCGCCAGGCGCGCGTCGCCGCCGAAGCTCAGGCGCAAGATCGCCGCCAGCGGGTAGAAGAAAAACAGCGCGAGGAACAGCAGCGGCAGGGCGTAGATCAGCGTGCGGTAGCGCATCAGGCCGCGTCGCGCTTCAGCACTACCAGCGTGATGTCGTCGGCCTGGGGCGTGCCGGCCGCAAAGCTCGTCACAGCGTCGATGATCCGCTCGATGATCTCCTCGGGGCTGAGGTGGTGGCAGCGCCGCAAGATCTCGGCCAGGCGCTCTTCACCGAACAGCTGGCGGCGCGGGTTCATTGCCTCGGTTACGCCGTCGGTGTAGAAGCACACCACGTCGCCGGCCTCGATCACGGTGGCGTGCTGCTCGAAGCGCGGGTCGGGCACGATCCCCAGCACAATCCCTTGGGCGTGCAGCTGCTCGACCGTGGCGGTGTTGGTGCGGTAGTGCAGCGGGTAGTTGTGCCCGCCGTCGGCGAACAGCAAGTCGCCGCTCTCGATATCGAGAATCGCGTAGAAGCAAGTAACGAAAAGGCCAGAGCGCGCGTCGGAGAGAATCAGGCGGTTGGCGCGCTCGAGCACAGCCATGGGCGAGCGCCCGTCGCTGGCGGTGGCGCGGATAAGCGTTCGCGAGAGCGCCATGAACAGCGCCGCCGGCACGCCCTTATCGGTCACGTCGGCAATCACAATGCCAAGGCGCCCCGGCCCTGCCGGAGTAGCCACCTGCAACGGCTTGGGAGGCACGCGCGGCGCCAGCCTGCCAGTGCGCCAGAACTCCAGGTTGGAGTCGGGCCGCGCCGCGCCGCCCTTGGGCTGGGCCTGGCCACGCGCCATTGGCTCGCCAAGCACCTCGGCGCCATTGACCGGCCGCTCGGGCGCGAGCTCGATGAAGTCGTAGAAATCGCCGCCGACCTGGCGCGCCGCGCGGTAGAATGCGGCAATATTGTAGCCCGGCACCATTGGACAGCAGGCCGGCAGAAAACTGGCCTGGATGTCGCGCGCCAGGTTTAGCTCTTGCTCGAGCCGCTGGCGCGCCAGCGCTTCCTGGTGCAGCCGCTCGCGCTCGAGCGTTTGGGCCAGCTGGCTGCCCAGCAGGCCGAGCAGCTGGGCCTCGTCGATCAGAAAGCGGCGCGGTGTGGTGGTGTTGACCATCAGCGTACCCACGGGCGCGCCGCCGATCTCGATCGGCACCGCCAGATGGCCCTGGAAGTGCTGGGCTGCGAGCAGCTGTGGCAGGTCGTCGAGCGCGTCTTCGGGCAAATTGCTGCTGCTCTCGGGCAGGTACCACAGGTGTGGGTTTACCGCGTCGAACGGCGTCGGTAGCCCGCTCTTCGGCAGAAAGTGCCAGCCGTGCGCGGCTACCAGCATTGCGTGGCCTTCGTGCTCGTCGGCCTCGATAAACGCGCACGCATCGGCCTCGAGCAGCCGCGCCCCCACGCGCACCAGCCGCTGCAGCGCCGGCTCGATCGACTCGGCGCCAAGCAGCTCCTGCGAGAGCTTCAGCAGGGCCGCCTGCTCTTGCACGCGCCGCACCTTCACCTGCTCGTGCAGGCGCGTGCGCGTGATCGCGGTTCCGAGCATAAAGCCAATCGCCGAGAGCAGCTGGAGCTGCGGCGGGGTGAAGCGCCCGTACTCCGAGGTTGCGACGTTCAGGATGCCCAGCGTCTCGGTTTCGCCGCGGATCGGCACCGAGGCGTGCTGCGCCAGCGAGCGCTTATCGCCGACCGCGTGGCGCAGCCGGCTGCAGCGCACCATGTTGACTGTCTTGTTCAGCTTGCCTTCCTGGCACATATTTTGGCAGCTGCAGTCGCCCAGCCAGGGCGGGCCGGGGTAGCTGATCGCCGGCGGCAGGTCGTGCCGCGCTGCCAGCTTGAACGCGCCGGCATCGTCGCGCAGAAAGATCCAGCCGGTGCGCAGCCCCATAATCTCGACAATCTTGGGCAGCGCGGCATCAAGCGCCTCGCGTAGGTCGAGCGCCTGGTTGAGCGTTTGGGCCAGCTCGTTGAGCGTGGTCAGCTCAGCGATCCGCTGTTGGGCGTCGGTAAGTGCGGGCATAGCCTCAGGTGAAAGGGACAGGTTACAGGAAGTAGGTTCGCTACTGTACCCTGTCCCTATACTCTGTACCCTATCGTCAGTCTTTTTTTCGGCAGATCGCGACGCCGTCGCGCAGCGGGATGATTACCGATTCAAGCTGCGAGTGCTGCATGATCGCGCGGTTGAATTCTTGGATGCCGCGAACGGTGGGCGCCGCGTCTTCTTCAACCACCAGGCCATTGCACAGCACGTTATCGCCGATCAGCAGGCCGCCCGGCCGTAGCCGCGAGACACACAGCTCAAGTGCTTTCACCGCGTCGTGCTCGTTGGAGAGGTTGCGGAGGATGTCGAGGAAGATGAGGTCGAATGGGCCTTGTATGGTTTCCAGCACGCTGAACCACTCGCCGGCGATGATATTCAGCCGGTCGCCATACCCGGCGCGGGTAATGTAATCCTGCGCGAGCTTGTAGCGCTCGGGCTGGCGCTCGATCGCCGTCAGCCGCCCGCCGGCCGGCACGACGGCGCGCATCAGCCACATGGCGGCGTAGCCGGTGGCCGTGCCAATCTCAAGCGCCTCGCGCGCGCCCATGCTCTTGGCGAGCAGGTACAGCAGCTGGCCCTCGACTGGGCCGACCAGCGGCAGGCCGCGCTCGCGTGCGCGCTGCTCGAGCTCGGCCAGCACCCCGGCGCGCGGCGGCATGATGCTGGACAGATAGTCCTCGATCACAATGTTTGTGATATCGTCACGCATGCGTGCCCTCCTTGCGCGCCCCAGTTCAGAACCACAACGCCCCCGATTGTACCACATCTCGCGGCCTTACGAAATGTGATTTTGTTTATCTGCTGCGCTAGATGCATTGCGGGAAGGCGGCTTGTTTGCTATAATGCGCGCCAGCACGAACCGGCTTCATATGCTGGGGAGGTCGCATAGTGGCCTAGTGCGCGGCACTGGAAATGCCGTAGGGGGGCAACCTCCTCGTGGGTTCAAATCCCACCCTCCCCGCCAAGAATCCCCAGGCGGCCGCTGAGTAACCCTTGGCGGCCGCCTGATTCGTGGGCATTGCCTGCGGCTCCCAAACCCCCACTATTTTTATCTCCACTACAGGAATGTGCCAGTGCTCTAGCGCGCCAGCAGCTGTGCGATCGTGGCCGCGATCGTGCGAAATACCTGGCTGTCGGGCGCGTCGGGCCGGGCTTGCACCAGCGGGTGGCCGGCGTCGATCCCGCGGCTGATCGCAATATCCATGGGGATGCGCCCGAGCTGCGGC
>CALLYN010001053.1 GCA_937858455.1 uncultured Kouleothrix sp. | reverse complement strand
CCTGGCCCGGCAGGCGCGCGGCGTCGGCGCCGGTGAGCACAACCGCGTCGAGCGTACGGCGCCAGAATGGCAGCTGGCGGCCGAGCGCCGCAGCCAGGGCTGCCGGGTCGGAGCCGCCATCGATCAGCACATAGCCGCCGGCGGGCGTCTGGATCAGCGCCGCGTCGCCCTGAGTTTCGAGAAAGATCACATGGAGGGCGCCATCGGGGCGGGCGCGCCAGGCGAGCGCGGCCAGAAGCAGCGCGAGCAGCAGCGCCTGTGCCAGCAGCCGGCGCGCGGGCGAGGTAGGCGGAGTGGCGGGCATACGCGGGGCGTACCTTTCAGCTAAAAGCACACGCGCCAGGCGCGGGGCGAGCGCGGAAGCCCAGCTAGTGTAGCGCACGGCCGTTACCGGCACGGATTATGCTATGCGAAGGGTGATCAACATGCGGAAAGGCGCGTAGGCGACGACGCGAGCGCCCGGCAGCCCAGCGCGCACGGCCAGCGCGCGCGCCTCGGCCAGCGTGTAGGCGCGCAGCACCGAGAGCGGGCCATCGTGGCGGGCCATGGCATGCCAGGGGCCAAGCGCCAGCAGGCGCGCGCCCCAGTAGGCCGGCCGGGCGCGGCGCAGGTCGTTCACCACCACGCCATGGCGCGAGACTCGCGCCAGCTCGCGCAGCAGCGCTGCGGCGGCCTCGGGATCGAAGTGGTGCAGCGCGAGCGCGCAGGTCGTGAAATCGACGGCGCGGTCGGGCAGCGGAATAGCCAGCGCGTCGTGGCGGATGAGCGGGAAGGCAGCGCCGGCAGCGCGGGCCAGCCGCAGCACTTCGGCCAGCCGGTCGGAGGCGAACGGCCGCAGATTGTAGCCACGGCGGCCGGCAGCGCGTGCGAGGTAGCGCGGCCCGACCGCGCCGCCGGTGGCGACGTCGAGCAGGGTGATCGGGGCGCTAGGCGGCAGCTGCCGAAGCATGGGCCAGAGGCCGCGCCAGGTGAGCGCGCTGCTGCCCAGAAGTCGGTCGAGGTCGCGCAGGTCGCGCAGGTTCTCGGCCAGCGCGCCGAGGTTGGGCGCGGGCAAATCAAGCAGTTCAGCGTCAGCGCTACGGGGCAATGGTTGCAATAGATTCATTGGGTGGTTCACACTTTTTTACAAGCAATTTTACGATGTATGCGGTATACTTAGCCGGTTAGCCAAGCTAAGGCTGCGCGACGTGCATGCTCTCCTGGGCTGTGGGCGCTCGCGAGCGCCGCTGCCTTACATGGTAGCAGCGCCGAGCAGGTGAAGAATGCCGCTTCGCTCGATCGGCAGTACTACGGTTCGGCCTAACGGATGTCTGCAGCAGCCCGGCATGGATCTGTTGCTGAATAGCTGCCGCACATTTTGTGTGAGCAAAGGAGCATAGCATGCATATCAAGTTATTCGTCGGAAATCTCTCGTGGAACGTCGACGACGTTCAGCTCGAGCAGATCTTCAGCGAGTATGGCGAAGTGACGAGCGCGCGGGTCGTGACGGATCGCGACACCGGGCGTTCGCGCGGCTTCGGCTTTGTCGAGATTGACGCGTCGGACGTCGCCGCAGTGATCAGCGCCACAAACGGCCGCGATGTCGACGGGCGGCAGATTCGCGTAAATGAGGCCGAAGACAAGCGCGACGCGGGTGGCCGGGGCGGCAGCCGCGGCGGGTCGCGTGGCCGCTACTAGCCTGCCCAAACCGCTGGTGGCGTTACTAGCCCCCCTTTCCCTGAACGGAAAGGGGGGTTGCTTGTTGGCTGGGGCAGCCGAGTAGCGCCAAACTACTGAACGATCCCTTTGGTGACCTGCATGAAGATATCTTCGAGGTCGCTCGACTGCTCGGCGAAGCGCGTGACGACCACGCCAGCGCCGACGAGCGCGGCCAGCAGATCGCCCAGGCCGCGCTCGTCGCCGGTGTAGTCGAGCAGCAGGGTATACGCGCCGTGGGACGGCTCGGCCTCGGCCTGCGCGGGCGGCTGCTCGGCCTGGGCAGGCGCGTCGCGGCGCACGCTCAGAACATCGGGGCGCGGGCGCAGCAGCGCCTCGGCCTGCTCGGCGCCGTCCAGCACGCGGATCTCGATCGTGCGGTGGGGCTGAAGCGAGCGCATGATCGTCTGGACATCGCCGGCGGCCAGCAGCTTGCCGCGCTCGATGATCGCGATGTGGGTGCACATCTCGGCCAGCTCGGTGAGGATGTGCGAGCTAATCATCACAGTTTTGCCGAGCGCGCGCAGCTCTTTCAGCAGCTCGCGCAGCTCGATCCGCGCGCGCGGATCGAGCCCGCTGGCCGGCTCGTCGAGGATCAGCAGCGAGGGGTCGTGGATCATGGTGCGCGCCAGGCTCAGGCGCTGCTTCATGCCGCGCGAGAGGCCCATGACGAAATCGTCGCGCTTGTGGCCGAGATCGACCAGGGCGAGCAGCTCGTCGATCATGCCGGCGCGGCGGCCAGGCGCAATGCCATAGGCGCGCCCGAAGAAATCGAGGTACTCCCACACCTTCATGTTGTCGTAGACGCCGAAGAAATCGGGCATGAAGCCGACGACCTTGCGCACCTCGAGCGGCTCGCGCAGCACCGAGCGACCCGCGACCCATGCCTCGCCGCTGGTAGGCGCCAGAAGGGTGGTGAGGATGCGCATGGTAGTGGTTTTACCGGCGCCGTTCGGCCCAATAAAACCGAAGATCGCGCCCTGCGGGATCTCGAGGCTCAGGCGGTCGAGCGCCAGCGTCGCGCCGTAGCGCTGTGTCAGGTCGCGCGTCTCTACGATTGCGCCCATGCTGTCTCCTCTGGCGGTGCGATGGGTGTAGTGTACCATGTTTTGCCGCGCCACTCAGCCGGGCTGGTGCAGCCGCAGCACCGCGTAGATCGCCTGGTTGGCCGGGGTGGCCACGCCTGCCGCGCGGCCAAGGCGCACCACCGCGCCATTGAGCGCCTCGATCTCGAGCTGCGCGCCGCGCTCGAGATCGCGTAGCATCGACGATTTCGCATCATAGGGGAAGCGCTCGGCGGTAGCCATGGCCGCGGCCACCGGATCGGCGTCGAAGCGCACGCCGCGCGCCAGCGCCAGCGCCCGCACCTCGGCCATGACGTCGTGCAGCAGCGCGCGGGCCTCGGCGTC
>CALLYN010001052.1 GCA_937858455.1 uncultured Kouleothrix sp. | reverse complement strand
AGGCAACACCAGGTGCGACCCGTAGCGTCCCTGAGCCGGGCATCCCCATGAGGACGTACGCCAACCGCGCCACGGCGCAGGGCAAGTGAGATCCGCCATGCTCAATATTGCCCACAATCCTCCCCGCTTCCCTGAGAGCCGTTCCCTGACGCCAAAGGACGTCATGAATGATGTCGACCTCTGCGTCTGGGTCGCCGATGCAAAGCCAGGTGCCCGGATCGTCTATTACACGGGCCATCTGAGCCGCGATCGTCTGCCGCACAACGAGGGCTACTCCGAGGCTGTCCGCCGCAAGATCGGCGAGCTCGGTAATGCCGCCTGGATGCTGGGCAACGAGAACTGGGTCCACCTGATCCAGCGCCGCGTCTCCCCGGGCTGCTGGGAGTACATCGCGGTCCGCTGCGCCGATACGCCGAAGCAGAAGCCCGTCTACCGCATCATCCAGTCTTTGGCTGCGCACGCCACGAAGGAAAGGCGAAGCCCGGATGTCTTGAACGCAACGGCGCCGGCACCACCGCCAGCGCTTCGGCAGGCTCAGCCCCCGGCCGCTGCACGGCCGAGGCGCCAAGCTCGCGCAGGATGCTGGGGAGGCACAGGCCAACCGCTGCCGCAGGCGGCCGGCCGAGAATGCTCTCGCTAAAGGCTGTGTTGGCCATCAGAATGCGCTGCTCGGCATCCAGCAGCACAAGTTTGTCGGGCAGCTGATCGAACAGCGCCGGCAGCAGCTCGTGGCCTGGCTGCGGCGCGGCGGCGTCTTCGGCCAGCCGGCCGGCGAGCCACGCGCGCAGCGCGGCGAAGCGGCGCGCAGGCTGCAGCCGAGCGCCGAAAAATCCTGGCAATTGCAAGCTGATGATCCGCGCGAGGAGTGCCGAAAGTGTGGCCGAAAATTTGGGAGACGAAGCTACGAACAGCTTGAGGCTGGTGAGTGCTACGGCTGTAGAGCCGATATGGAGCCAGAAACGCTTACTTCGCCACATGCTCGTGCAACAGCGCAGCGGTGTAAAGCGTGGCTTGAGGCAGATATGAGGTTGTTACCGGGAATTGTAAGCCAATTCCTTACATACAAGGGAAGGAGGCACTCCAGGGTGCCACGGCGGTGAACATTGTCGGGGCTATCGCAAGCATCGGGCACGCACTCCGTTGCCGAAGTTCTCTGGCGCCCGGCGCCGACGTAGCGTGGTAGGTTGGTTCACCGTATCGAGCTTCGCGCGCGAGCTGGCCGCCGCAAAGCTATTAAAAGGGCTTCACTCCATCACAACTATAGCTTCCCCAGCAGCTTCCTACCGCACAAACGATACCATCCACAGCGAAATTCGCCGGAGCCATACGCCACATCCCATACGGCAAGCTGTGCTCGCGGTACAAGATTTCATGAAACAATCTCATATCGGCCATGCAAGGTAATTCGGTTCGTAAATGTTCGTGTCTAATAATATCATATAACGGTGATTTATCCTGGCAGTAACGCAGGGAAATATAAACCTTTTTTTGCATTGAAGATTAAAACTCGGTAATACACAGCTCGAGCGTACTATTGCGCACAATACGGCAGATTCGCTACTATCGATCGCCGCACGGCCAAACATCAACACCAGCCCGGCGAAACTTGCTGCCAAAAGCAAAACGCCGGCCGCCTAAGTGGCGCAAATAACGCAATTAATTGATCAGCTATTTATTACGATCTGGTTGTGGATGGCCGGCTTGGCCGTGTGTACACTTTATTCGTATCCGAGCCGCGACACTACGTTGCGCAACATATGTCTTCTCTCTATTTTTTGCAGTAGGATGAAAGGAAATCATTATGGCAACTCGTCTCGAGCAGATTATGGCAGTGCTGGACCGATTGTCGTCGAACGCCGGAAGCGATGTCACCGGCACGGTGGCTGTCAGCACCGATGGTATTGTGCTGGCGGCGCGCGTGTCGAGCGAGATCAACGCGGATCGCATGGGCGCCACCGCCGCCACGCTGATCGGCGTGAGCAAGCGCGTGTCGAATGATCTGAAGATCGGCCAGGCCGAGGAGTCGATCATTCGCGCCGACAACGGCCTGCTGATGGTGCTGCCGGCCGGCGAGCAGGCGCTGCTGGCGGTGAACATGCGCCAGGGCGCGGCCTTGGGCATCGTGATGATCGAAGCGCGCGATGCCGCCGCCGCGATCGGCCGGGCGCTCTAGCGCGGTGCGGTCGGCCTGTGCCCGCGGCTATGCCGGCGGCAGCTAAAGCTTGCCGCTACGCGGCGCCGGGCCGATCCGCACGATCGCTTCAATACGCACCTACGCTCCTACGCTACACTCACCATTGAAGAACCAGGAGAAATACGCAATGTCACAGAGTCGATCCAGCTGGCAGATCAAGGGCCTGAGCACGGCCGCTGAGCTGATCTCGCTGATAGATCTTACGAGCCACGAGCGCGCATTGCTCAGCAGCCTCCAGGGCAAGGCCAAGGCCGTCGCCCCGAAAATGACCGAGGCATTCTACGCGCGCCTGTTTGCGCATAGCAACACGGCCGAGTACCTCGAGGGCGCGCCCATGGACCACCTACACGCCATGGTCGGGAACTGGTTTTGCGATCTGTTCAGCGGCCAGTACGACGAGGAGTATGCCAAAAAGCGCATCGCCATCGGCCAGACACACGTCAAGGTCGGCCTGCCGGTGCGCTACCCGCTGGCGATGCTCGACGTGATCATGCCCTTCGGCGAAGAGCTGGCGCGGCAGAGCAACCAGCCCGAGCAGGCCGTCACCGCCTTTCGCAAGGTGCTGTCGATCGATGTGGCGATCTTCAACCAGGCCTACGAGGAAAACCAGCTCGCACACCTGGCCGAGTTCGTCGGCGGCGAGCGCCTGGCACGCCTGCTGATCTCGGGCCAGTAGGCAGCCTGGCGCCACGCTCGCCAAGCAGCCGTTGGGTATTGCGCGCTTGAAATATGCGCGAATAGTGCCATGTGATCGCCCCTGCCCGCTCTGCCGGGCCAGGGGCGAATCGTTATGCCGGGCCTGGCGCACGCCAGCGCCACGGCGCATTCGCTCGACAACTACCGCGCCGGCGCGCCACGCGCCGGCGCGACGCTATAGCGTTACGGCCTACGCAGCTGCGCTGCTCGGCTTCCTCAAGCTACGAGATTGCAGCCTACGGCAGCAGGGAAGTGCGAGGGGCATAGCCCCTCGCGCACCCCTTTTAAACAGCCTCTAAACATAAAGAAGGTGCATCCATGCAGGTGCTCAAGATTGTGATCACCGGCGCGTATGCCGCCGGCAAAACCCATTTCATCCGCTCGCTGAGCGATATCGAGACGGTTTCAACCGAGTACGAAGTGACGCAGGCCGGCGAGCTGGAGCTCAAGCCGGAAACCACCGTCGCACTTGATTTTGGCAAAACCGCGCTCTCCGAGTGCCTCGCGCTGTATATCTTCGGCACGCCCGGCCAGGAGCGCTTCGACTATATGTGGGAGCTGCTGAGCGAGGGCAGCCACGGCTATGTCGTGATGGTCGACAGCTGCCAGCCCGCGCAGTTTGCCGAGACCCAGCGGCTCATGGCGCGCTTCGCGCAGATCACCCACGCGCCGTTCGTGGTTGCCGCCAACAAGCAGGACGACCCCGAGGCGCTGACGGCCAGCGCCGTGCGCGAGCAGCTGCAGCTGCCCGCCAGCGTGCCGATCGTGCCATGCGTCGCCACCGATCGCGCGAGCTGTATGAGCGTGATTGTGGCGCTGCTTGGCGAGATCGCCGTGCGCGCGGCCGGGCACGCCTGAGAAATCGAGCAGGCCGAGGAAATTCAACCGGATTCTAACAAAACGTTTAGCCGAAATTCGCCCGGATGTCATTGTGCTGTCACCTCGTAGTGGTACATTACTGTTGCGGGCGGGAGTGCTGCTCTCACGAAGGAACTGGAAACAGCGCCAACGTGGGGGCAGCCTCCATTTTTTATGCGCTTGCCCAGATCCACACAATCTAGTATCATAGGCGCTGGTACAACCCTTATAGCTTAAACTGGAGATTGGCTGATGCTCGAGGCGATCTTCGCCCCGCAGTCCGTCGCCATCGTCGGCGCTTCGCCAGATCCTACCAAACTGGGGCATCGGGTGCTCCGCAATGTAGCAGATAACGGCTTTCCCGGCCGCATCATCCCAATTCACCCAACTGCCTCTCACGTGCTCAACTTCCCAGCCTACCCATCGATCGCGGCGGTACCCGAACCGATCGACCTGGCAGTGATTGTGGTGCCAGCCGCGGCGGTGCTAGCGGTAGCCGATGAGTGCGGCAAAAAAGGTGTGCGCGGCCTGGTGGTGATCAGCGCCGGCTTCAAAGAGGTTGGCGGGCCTGGGAAAGATCGCGAGCGCAAGCTGGCCGAGCTGGTACGCAGCTACGGCATGCGCATGGTCGGGCCGAACTGCCTCGGCGTGATCGATACGATCAGCCGGCTGAACGCCTCGTTCGCCGCGCTGATGCCCAGCCCCGGCCAGATCGCGTTTATGTCGCAGTCGGGCGCGCTGTGTACCGCAATCCTCGACTGGAGCAAGAGCGAGGGCATCGGCTTCTCGCGCTTCGTGAGCCTGGGCAACAAGGCCGACGTCGACGAAGTCGCGCTGCTGCGCGAGTGGGGCGGCGACGCGGCCAACCGCGTGATCCTGGCGTACCTCGAGGGCATCGGCGACGGCGCGGCGTTTATCGCGGCCGCACGCGAGGTGACCAAGCACACGCCGGTGATCGCGATCAAGAGCGGCACCACCCAGGCCGGCACGCGCGCGATCTCGTCGCACACCGGCTCGCTGGCCGGCTCGGAGAACGCCTACGAGGCCGCGTTCAGCCAGAGCGGCATCCTGCGCGCCAATACCATGGAAGAGCTGTTCGACTACGCGCTGGCGTTTGCCTATCAGCCGCCGATCAGCGGCCGGCGCGTGGCGATCGTCACCAATGCCGGCGGGCCGGGGATCATCGCCACCGACGCGGCCGAGCGCAGCGGCCTGGCGCTGGCGCAGTTCGCGCCTGCGACGATCGAGCGCCTGCAGCGCGACCTGCCGCCGGCCGCCAGCGTGTTCAACC
>CALLYN010001051.1 GCA_937858455.1 uncultured Kouleothrix sp. | reverse complement strand
GGCAAGATCGAGCTGGTAGTGCCGCAGCACGTGCGAGGCCAGCGCCTTGATCTCGACCTGCGCGAAGTTGATGCCGATGCAGATGCGCGGCCCGCCGCCAAAGCCTACCAGCGCGTAGGGGTTCTTCTTGTGCTCCTCGCGCGGCGGCGCGAAGCGATCCGGGTCGAAGCGATCCGGGTCGGCGAAGATTGCCGGCAGCCGGTGCGCCCCGGCGATCGAGTAGAACACGTACGTTCCGGCCGGCACGTGGTAGCCGTTGAACTCGAAGTCTTCGAGCGCGCCGCGCGGCCCCTCGGCTATGGGCGGGAACAGCCGCTCGGCCTCGCTCAGCGCGTTCTCGAGCACCTTCATGCGCTTGATCTGATCGAGTGTCGGGTCGGCGTGTGGCGCGACGCCCAGAGCGGCCTGCTCGCCGAGCACGCGCTGCAGGTACGCGGGGTGCTGGCTCAGCAGGTACAGCAGCCACGCGCTGAGGCTGGTGGAGGTTTCGTGGCCGGCCACCAGCAGAATGTTCGTGTGGGCGATCAGCTGTTCGTCGCTCAGCGCGCCGCCCTGGCCGTCGCGCGCCTGAACCAGCAGCCCCAGCACGTCGTCGGTGGGGCTGGCGCGGCGGGCGTGGAGCTTGGGCAGCAGCAGATCCAGCAGGCTATGCTGCAGCCGGCCGAGCTGCTCGGCGTACTCCTGGTCGCTGGCGACATTCGAGCCGAGCGTCAGCAGCGCGAAAAAGATCTCGCGAAACTGATCGACCTCGGGGCCGGTGCGAAAGCCTAGCAGCGCCTCGGCGGCCACGTCGAAGGTGATCTTGCGGGCCTCGTCGTAGATATCGACCTCGGCGCGCGCGGCCCAGCCAGCGCTGCGCTCGCGAATGATCCGCTGCATGAGCGGCAGGTAGCGATCCATGTAGCC
Source organism: uncultured Kouleothrix sp. (assembly GCA_937858455.1). GTDB lineage: Bacteria > Chloroflexota > Chloroflexia > Chloroflexales > Roseiflexaceae > Kouleothrix. The sequence goes on along the minus strand of CALLYN010001051.1, from coordinate 1,106 downwards.
GATCGCGAAGGCCGGGTTCATGATCCGGCGGTGCTCGTCGTGGCGCTGGCCGTCCATCGTCAGCAGGCCGTCGCCGTACACTTCGATCACGCCAAGCAGCTCGCCCCAGCCGACGCGGTGCGAGAACTTCAGGCGCTCGGTGGCGAGCACGAAGCGGTTGGCCTCAGGCCCAACCAGGTACACCAGGTCGTGGCCAAACGGCGTTGTGGTGCGAAAGATCGCGCCGTGGCGCGCATAGCGCTCGGCGATCGCGCGTGCCGGGTCGGCGGCCATCTCGTCGCTTGGCTCGACAAACGGGATATCGTGGAAGGGCCGTGTGCTCATGGGATACCTCTGGTGCATAGTGGGCGCCGGCGGGGTGCCTGGCGTGCTACTCGGCGATATACGCCGTGAAGAAGCCGCGCACTGCGCGATCAACCAGCCTGGCGCGGCACTCGGGGCTTGCCTCGATGCGCCCCGACATGCTGAGCGAAACCAGGCCGTGCAGTGTGGCCCACAGGATCATCACCGCATCTTCCAGCTCGGCGCGGCTGCTCAGGCGCGGCGCCAGATCGGCCAGCGCGGCGAGCGTGTACTCGAACACCGCGTCGGCTTCGGCCAGCGCGATGCCAGGCTGGGCCGCGCCCTCGCCGGCGCAGAAAGGCACGCCTAGGCCGTGCATCAGCTGGTAGAGCTGGGGGTTGTGCCAGGCGAAGGCGCAGTAGGCCTGGCCGAGCGCCACAACGCGCGCCTCGGCGCCTTGCTCGGCATCGGCGGCGCGGCGCATGTCGGCCAGCAGCAGCACAAAGCCGGCGCGCATCAGCTCGAGCAGCATGGCCTCTTTGCTGGCGAAATGCTCGTAGATCGTCGGCGGGCTATACTCGACGCGCTCGGCCACGCGGCGGATGGTGACTGCCTGCCAGCCTTCTTGCCCGGCGATGTCGCGCGCGGCCGCCAGGATGCCCTGGCGCAGCATCTGGCGCTCGCGCTCGCGCCGCTCTTTCGTGCCCATCGTGCCTCGGAGCCGCCTGAACAGGCGGAGTGCGCATCCCTTCAGAGCCTGTTTGGAAAAGGGATGCGCGAGGGGCTATGCCCCTCGCACTTCCCTTCTGGCGGGTGGCGGCCAC
>CALLYN010001050.1 GCA_937858455.1 uncultured Kouleothrix sp. | reverse complement strand
CGCGCCCGCGCCGCCGGCACCAGCCGCGCCTGCCACACAGCCGCCGGTTGTCGCGATCAGCAACGTGCGCTTCAGCTACCCCAGCGGCGTCGAGGCGCTGAAAGGCGTGTCGCTGGCGATCGGGCCGGGCGAGCGCGTGGCGCTGCTGGGCCGCAACGGCGCCGGCAAAAGCACGCTGCTGCGCCATATGAACGGCCTGCTGCTGCCTTCGGCCGGGCAAGTGCTGGTGGCCGGAACCGACACGCGCAAAACCACCGTGGCGCGCTGCGCCCGGCGCGTCGGGATCGTGTTTCAAGATATTCGCAACCAGCTATTCGCCCGCACCGTGCGCGACGAGCTGCGCTTCGGGCCGCGCAACCTGGGCTACAGTACCAGCCAAGTCGAGGACATGGTCGATCGCGCGCTTGGCCTGCTGGGGCTGGCCGAGGTGGCCGACATACACCCCTACGACCTGCCGCCGGCGCAGCGCCGGCTGGTGGCGGTGGCGGCCGTGGCGGCGCTTGAAAGCGATGTGCTGATCCTCGACGAGCCGACCGCCGGGCTCGACAACCCCAGCATCGACCGGCTGAACCAGCTGGCCCACACCCTGGCCGCCCAGGGCAAGACGATTGTGGTCGTCAGCCACGACCTCGACTTCTGCTTCGAAGCCCTTGAGCGAGTCATCGTGATGCAAGATGGCGGCGTTATACTCGACGGTAGCTGGGGCCACATGGATCGCGCCGCGCGCGCGCTGCTGGCCGATACGGTGGGCCTGCCGCTGGCGCTGGCCGCCGCCGAGGCGATCGATCTGGCTGCGCGCCCACGGCTCGAACAGCTGCTCACGGCTGAGGCGCGCGCGCACACTCCGCTCCAGCCGCAGCTGGCTGGCATCGCGCACCGCGCAGCGCCCAAACCCTGATGCCACGTGAACGAGCGAGAGCGGCGGCAGCCCCGGCCCAGCAGGGCGGCAAACCAGCACAACCAGGCGCCGCCGAGATGTACGAACTGTCAAAACAACAGTGGTCATTTTGTCATCTTGGCGCTGTTGTTTCGTGGGCAGACTATGTTATTATGGAAAGAACACGATACCTGAAACAGCGGCGGATTGCGCGAGGGGTAGCCACCCCCCGCGCTGTAGTTTGGGCGAAAACTGCGCGGTTTTTACGTTTTTGATAGATAAGGCCAGCCGAAAAAGGCAACATTGATGTTTCGTTTCTTCTGTGGAGTACGCCAATGATTGACCAGAACGACACCTACCTTCCACCGGCGCCCCAGAGCGGCCGCCCGGCCGGCGCAGCCGAGCATGAGGACGACCAGACCGGCCTGTGGTCGCAGATGCTCGCCGTCTTCCGCGATATTGGCGGATCGTTCGACCCATTCGCCAACGACGCCAACCCCGAGGTGCGCGCGCTCGGGCGCGCCGCGCGGCAGCGCCGCCCACCACAGGCCGACGATTACTTCGCGCTGGGCGACCTGTGCGCGCGCCTGACGCTGCACAACGCCCAGCTCAACGAAGCGTATATCGCCAAGGCCATCGCCGCCTACACCCGCGCCGCCGAGATCGAGGCCGGTGAGCGCCGCCCCGCCCGCGTGGCAGTGCTCACGTTCGCCCAATGGGTAGTAGACGTGGCGCGCGCGCTCGGCAGCTTCGAGGCGCTCAAGGCCGCCGTACTGGCCTGCGAGCGCGTGCAGCAGCTCGACCTGCTGGCGAATAAGCCCGCAGACCGCGCGCACCTGTACGAGACCGAGCAGCGCCTGCGCGAGCAGATGCAGCGCCAGGCCAGCACGGCATCGAACGGCGCGAACGGCCACGACCCCCAGCTCGAGAGCCAGATGCTCTGCGACCAGGGCCAGATGCTGCTGCGCCAGAGCCAGCCGAAAGAAGCCTTCGACCTGTTTGAGCGCGCGCTGCAGATCAACCAGCGCAGCCACGCCGCCTGGCTGTGGCGGGCCATGGCGCTCACCGACATGGGCCGCTTCAACGACGCGCTCGCCAGCTACGACCACGCGCTCGAGATCGAGCCGGACAACGCGCGGGTGTGGAACAGCAAGGGCGCGCTGCTGACCGAGCTAGGCCGCGCCGAGGCCGCACTCGAGTGCGTCAACCGCGCGATCGAGCTTTCGACCTCCGACGCCAAAACCAAGTCGATCTTCTGGCTGAATCGCGGCAAGGCGCTGTTCATCCTCAAGCGCTACCGCGAGGCGCGCGAGGCGCTGGTGCGCTCGTACCAGCTCGACCCCTCGCCCGAAAGCGCCGCCGGGATCGCAGCCTGCCGCGAGCAGCTCGAGTTCGTGAGCAGCCAGGCCGTCGGCGCGGCCTGACACCTCAACATCCATAGCCGCGCGCCGCGCGTAGACGACGCAAGACGCCTGGGCGTCTTGCGTCGTTTTTGTGCTGCCCTGAGGAACTACTATGCCGCCCGCCATTCACTGGTTTCGCCGCGACCTGCGGCTACGCGACAACCCGGCGCTGCACGCCGCCGCCGAGGCCAGCGCCGGCCAGGTGCTGCCGCTGTTCATCCTCGACGACGCGATCCTGCGCGCGCCCGACACCGCCCCGGCGCGCGTGGCGTTTCTGCTCAGCACGCTGGCCGCGCTCGACGGAGCTCTGCGCGAGCGCGGCAGCCGCCTGATCGTGCGGCGCGGCAGCCCGCCGGAGGTGCTGCGCGCACTGGCCGAGGCCAGCGGGGCGCGCCTGCTGTGCTTCAACCGCGACTACGCGCCTTTCGCGCTGGAGCGTGACGCCGCGGTGCGCCAGGCGCTGATGGGCCAGGGCGTCGCAACGCTCGATTTCAACGACACCGCGCTTGCCGAGCCCGATGCGCTGCGCACCAAAGCCGGCGGCTGGTACAGTGTGTTTACGCCATACCTGCGGCAGTGGCGCGCCTATGTTGCTGCGGCGCCGCTGGCCGAGCGCGAGCTGCCAGCGCTTGCGCCAGTGCCCGAGGCAATCGATACGCTGGCCCTTCCCACGCCGGCCGACCTCGGCGCCACCACCGACCAGGAGCTGGCGCCCGGCGGCGAGGCGGCTGGACAGGCACGCCTGGCGGCATTCGTGCGCGCGGGCGCCCCGCAGGCAAT
>CALLYN010001049.1 GCA_937858455.1 uncultured Kouleothrix sp. | reverse complement strand
CATCCCCAGGCGCATACTCCCGGTGCTGCAAGAACTCCACCGATTGCCCAAAATACGGGCTACGATGCGATCCAGATAAAAAACCTTCAACGATGTACCGCGCCCGCAGTTCCAGCGGACTGATGCGGGCGATCGCCAGTCGCCGCCTCGAACAGGAGATTCGTGCGGACGGAGAGCGCGTCCGCGACCATGAGCGTGCCTTGCTGAAAAATGTGATCCGCACCATTCCGGACCTGATCTGGCTGAAGGACCCGGACGGCGTCTACCTCACCTGCAACCCGCGCTTCGAGCGCCTGTACGGCGCCACCGAGGCACAGATCCGCGGCCGCACCGACTTCGACTTCGTGCCGCGCGAGACGGCCGAGTTCTTCCGCGCCATGGACCAGCGCGCCATCGAGCAGGGCGGCCCGAGCCTGAACGAGGAGGAGCTGACCTACGCCGATGGCCACCGCGAGCTGGTGCAGACCATCAAGACGCCGGTTTTCGACCGCAGCGGCACGCCCATCGGCACGTGCGCGGCCGGCAGATCGGGGCGCAGCGCGGCGGCGCGCCCGAGCACATAGCGGCTATGCGCGATCAAGCCCTCGGCCGCGCCAAGCACCCGCTCGCAGAACGGCAGGTCGAAGGCGGCCTCGACAAAGCGCCCGCGCAGCATCAGCTCGGCCACGCGCTCGCCCTCGGCGCCGTAGCGCTGCGCGGCCTCGGCGCGGTAGCGCTCGACATCGCGCTCGACCACCGCGGCGTAGTTCAGCATGAAGTGGTGCAGCACGAACTCGTGCAGCACTACCACGCCCGGCACGCGCTGCATGGCCCGCCAGATCGCGGCGTGCACCGGGCTGTTGCCCATGTGGTACACGATCGCGTCATAGCGGCGGCGGCGCTGGTCGCGCTCGAGCTGGCCGATCGGCCGCACCTCCATGTGCTGCAGCAGCTCGGCGTTCGCCGGCCGCAGCCCGTCGTCGGCGTACGCCACCACTTCGGCGTACTGTGCCAGGAATGGCAGCAGCTCCTCGCTGTAATCGGAGATCCCCGACGGCGCGGGGTTGAGCGGGCTGGCGTAGGCGATCCGTCTCATGCTCGATGCTCAAAGACGTAGAGGGCGCGATTGATCGTGCCCGCACACGGAAGATAGCTGAGCCCATGCTGGCGCATGCAGAACTGCCGCATTCAGGTGCCGAACAATGCGGCTGCGCACGCCCGAGGGCTAATCGAACACGCCCGCGCGGCCGGCGAAGGCATCGTTCAGCATCCGCACGCAGCGCGGCATGACGGCGGGCAGCGCCTCGGCGGGAAAGTAGCGCAGATCCATAAACTCAGTGTAGTCGGGCGCAAGCGACCCGCCCTCGACGCGGCAGTCGAAGAACGCCGTCACGATCTGCGCCTGATCGCCATTCGGGTAGGTCCACTCGAAGTCCGGGCCGGTATATAGGCCGATCAGCCGCTCGATGCTTACGTGCAGCCCGGTCTCTTCCAGCACCTCGCGCACCAGTGTGTGCGCGGGCGTCTCGCCTAGCTCCACAACCCCCGACGGCGGCGCCCACAGCATGACGTCGTTGCGGCGGCCCAGTAGCACGCGGCCCTGCGCGTCGCGGATAAACGCGCTCGCCGCTAGCTGCAGCACGCGCTGGTGGCCTACATAGCTCCGCAGCCAGCGCATATAATTCACGGTCATCGCCGACCTCCCAGGTGATCATTCCTGGGGCGCCATTATACTATCTTTTGCCGGTGGTTTTATGCTACAATCGTTGCTGGCGATGCGGCCTGCCCGCCTGGGTTTGCGAAGTGCGCCGGAAGCACTGGCCTATCTCCGGCAGGCGCGTTTGCCAGCAGGGCACGGTCAAAGCGTGCGAGCAAGCCTTCGAGTCGTTGTGGCCATGCGCAAGGCACTGGTTGTAGAAGGGGAACACCATGGAGATCGTCATCCCAACCGTGAAATATATCTTCGTCGCGGCTTTTGGCGTCGAGATCATCCTGATCCTACGCGCGCTCTACCAGCTGGCTCGCGAGAAATCGCGGGTGGCGGTGGCCGCGGCGCCGGAGGAATAGCCCGTGCGCTATGTTCTCATGCACGTCTCCGATCTGCACGCCGGCCCGCCATTTCTGCCGCGGCTGGCCGAGCAGGTGGCGCGCGAGGCGCACGACCTCAAGCCTGATCTGCTGGTGGCCTCGGGCGATTTCGTGCAGCGCGCCGATTTCCCGAGCCAGTGGCGGGCGATCAGCGCCTACCTCAAGACGCTGCCCGAGCCGCGGCTGGTGGTGCCAGGCAACCACGACGTGCCGCTGTTCAATGTGTTTAACCGGCTGTTTCGCTCGTACAACGCCTACCGCAAGCATATCTCGCCCGATCTCAACCCGGTGTTCGAGCGCCCCGGCCTCGCGGTAGTGGGCGGCTGCACCGCCCACGGCCGGACGGTCGACGGCGGCTTTCTTTCGCCCGAGCAGATCGCGGCCATGGAGCGACACTTCAGCCGCTTCCCGGCCGGCACGTGCAAAGTGGCGGTGCTGCATCACCACGTCGTCAACCCGCCGGGCGCCGAGCGCCGCAACATGATCAAAAACGCCGAGCAGGCGGTCGAGCTGCTCGATCGCAGCGGCGTCGAGCTGCTGCTGTGTGGCCACATCCATGTCTCGTACGTCGGCACTACGCTCGACGTGCGGCCGGATCTGCGCCAGGGCACGATCATCTGCCAGAGCGGCACCACCACCTCGCGGCGCGGCAAGGGCCGCGAGCGCGGTAAGAATTCGTATAATGTGATCGAAATCGAAGACCAGGTGATCAAGATCGGCCAGCATATGTTCCTCGAGGACGCCGGCCGATTCGTGCCAATCGCCGAGCATGTGTTTCCGCGCCGCTCGGCCGGGGTGTACATGCTGCCACGCTCCGAGCGCGTGGTCGACGCCGACCTCGCGACCGATTAGGAAGCTGTTTGAAAAGGCGCCGTGGTGAAGTGAGCCATGCCGATCGAGCCGAGCACCACCCGCAAGCCCGCAACCCAACCGCTGACGCCGCCGCCCGAGCTGCTGGCGCAGGCCGCGCCGCGACCGCGCCTGCCGGGCTGGTGGCGCTGGGCCGTGCTG